>NZ_JBHWZP010000282.1:0-12277 GCF_042728395.1 Streptomyces sp. NPDC060205 | reverse complement strand
GCCGTGGGGAGCCCTTCGGCGGCCTCCCGGCGCAGCGGTCAGTCGAGCACCACGCAGGACGCCGCCGGGGCCTTGACGGACCCGCCACGCCGCGGGATGCCCGTGTCCGGGTCCACCGGGAACCACGCGACATGCCCCGACCGCTCGTTGGCCACGTACAGGAAGCGGCCTGTCGGGTCCAGGGCGAGGGCGCGCGGCCAGGTGCCGCCGCAGGGGACCGTGGCGACCAGTTCCAGGCCCTCGTCGGGCGTGCCGGGCACGAGTACGGAGATCACGTCCTGGCCGCGCGTGGCGGTCCACACGAAGCGGCCGTCGGGCGACACGACGATGCCGGACGGGTAGGCGTCGCCGTCCGGGAGACCGGCCAGCACGGAGGTCTCCGCCACCGGCTTGAGGGCGCCCTTGACGGCGTCCCAGCGGCAGGCGGTGACGGTCGGCGAGAGTTCGTTGAGGACGTACGCACGTGCGCCGTCCGGATGGAACGCCAGGTGGCGGGGCCCTGAACCGGGCCGCAGCGCGATCTCCCGGTGCAGCGCGAGCGTGCCGTCGCGCAGCGCGCACACCCGGACCGAGTCGGTGCCGAGGTCGACGCTCACCGCCCACCGGCGGCTCGGATCGGGCTGGACGTGGTGGGCGTGCGGGCCCTGCTGGCGCTGGGTGTGCGGTCCCGCGCCCTCGTGCTGCAGCACTCCGGAGACGGCGCCGAGGCTCCCGTCGTGGCGCAGGGGCAGCGCGCTGACGCTGCCGGAGCCGTAGTTGGCGGTCAGCACGTGGCCGTCGAAGAGGCTCAGATGCGTGGGCCCGCTGCCGCCGACCCGCGTCAACGGGCCGGCCAGGGACGGCTCGTCGCCCTTCACCCGGTAGGCGGCGACCGCGCCCTGGGTCGTCTCGCTCACCGCGTAGAGCATGTCCCCGCCGGGCGACAGGGCCAGGTACGAGGGGTCGGCGACGCTGTTCACGGCGTTCAGCAGCGTCAGCGCGCCGGTGTCCCCGTCCACGGCGGCGGTGAGCACGCCCAGCCCTCCCGCCGCCGTGAAGGAGCCGATGTACGCCCGTCGCTGCCGTCCGCCGCCGTCCGTCACTGCGTCCCCTCTCGGTGCCACGTCATTGCCACGCCCTTCTCAGGTTCCCGTCGGGTCCCTGGGGGCGACGGTAGCAGCGAATGGCCTAGACCAAACGGCTGGACCGGGCGGAACCCCGGGCGTCTCACCGCGCCCGGGCGCCCGCCTCCGGACGGCGCATGCACGCGGGATGCCGGTCCACCGTGTCGTAGGTGCGGGGGAACACCGGCGTGGCGCGCCCGGCTCTGCTCCCCCGCGTCACTCCTCGTCCCTCAGCCGGGACACCAGGGAGCGCAGTGGTTCGGTCAGGTCGGGGTGGCCCGCTGTCGCCAGGTGGGTGACGGCCGCTTCGATGCGGGTGAGGGCGGGAGCGGGGCGTTCCAGGTAGATGCCTTCCACCGCTCCCGCCAGGCGGACGCTCTCGGCCCATTCCTCGGCCCACTCCTCGACACGGATCCGCTCCGGAGCCGGGTCGCCCAGCAGCGTGAGGGTCCTGTTCAGAGCGGTCAGGGAGTCCTCGTACGCGCCGGCGTAGGCGTTGACACGACCGTGTTCGTAGGACAGGGCGGTGTCCAGGGAGCGGCCGTGTGCCTCGTACCCGGCGGTGCGGGCCTCGTCGGCGACCCGGCCGGCGGTGGCGAGCAGGGCGAGGGCGTCGGCCAGACCGTCGGCGCCCTGCCGCTGCGCCTGGAGCCGGGCCAGTTCGCGCAGGCAGTTGCTGATCTGCTCGTAGCGCGGGGCCCGGGCATGGGCTGCGAGTGCCTGGTGCACCACCTCGCGGGCCCGGCCGAACTCGCCGGACTCGCCGAGGAGTACGGCCGTCTCCGCCGCGATCATGGCGTGGCTCCCCGGGTCGTCGTCCCAGCCCGCCGACTCGGCGGCGAGGGCGGCGAACTCCGCGGTGGCCGCCTTGAGGTCCTCCCCCGCGTGCAACGCCCGGGCGCGGGTCAGCCGCAGCTGTGCCACGAGCCGGTCGTCCAGTTCCCCGGAGGTGGCGTCCGGTTCGGCCAGCAGGGAGTCGAGCAGCGCGATGCAGTCCTCGACGCGGCCCAGGTCGAGGCTGAGCTGGGCCGCGTTGCCGTAGGTGCAGAACGCGTCCGTCCGGTTGCCGTGGCGCAGGTCCGCCTCGGCGGCGAGCGTCAGATGCCGCAGGGCCTCGTCCGGGCGGCCCAGGTGCATGCAGGCCTCGGCCAGATCGGCGTGGAGGCGGCTGGTGCCGACCGCGTCGGCCGGCCAGTCCGCGGCCAGGCGCAGGCCTTCGGAGAGGTCCGCGTAGGCGGTCTGCGCGTCCCGCAGGCCGAGTTGCAGCCGGCCCCGCAGACCGAGTGTGCGGGGCAGGTGCCAGGCGGGCCCCTGCGCCTTCAGCCGGTCGCGCAGGGCGTCGATCTCGGCGACCGCGGCGGGCAGGTCGCCGGAGAGGGCGTGGGTGCTGGCCCGCAGCAGCAGGGCGCTGGAGATCTGCCCGGTCAGGTCGTGCCGGACGGCGAACGCGTGCAGCAGGTCGGCCTCGGCGAAGACGGGCGCGGCATGCTCCTCGCTGCGCGAGGTCTGCAGCCGCAGGCCCAGCGCGGTCGCCCGCATCCGCAGCAGGCGGGCCTCCTGGTAGGGAGCGAGGCCGGGGGTCTCCTCGTGGAGACGGACCATGGCGGCGTGGGCGGCGGTCAGCGCGGCGGCCTTCGCCCCGTCCGCGCCGGCGGTCGGCGTGCCTGTCGCATCTGGCGTGCCTGTCGTGTCTGTCCTGCCTGTCGTGTCGGTGGCTGTCGTGTCGGTGGCTGTCGCGTCGGCCGGTGGCGCGTCGGCGTCCCGCGCGTGCGGCGCGGGGATCTCGGCGGTGGCGAGCAGGGCGGAGGCACGGGCGAGCGCCGCGTGACCGGGTGCGCCGGCGTCCTCGTACAGACCCGCGGCCTCCTCGTGGAGGCCGGCGGCGTCGGCGAACTCGTCCCTCTCGCCCGCCCGGTTCCCCTCCTCGGCCAGCAGGTCCGCGCGCAGCCGTACGAGCGGTCCCACGGCCGGGTCGTCGGGGTGAACGTAACCACGGGCCGTGGCGAGCGTTCGCAGCCGGGCCCAGCAGGCCTGTGCGTCCGGGTGCCCCTGCTCGTCCAACTCCCTTGCCCGCGCAATGAGTTCGGGCAGGGACTCGGGGACGGCGGTGGTCGCGCGGGCGGCGGATGCGGCGGCGGGTGCGGCGACCTGTTCGGCCGGGGCCAGGTCGTCCAGGCCGCGGGGGCGCAGGGTGAGTTCCAGCGAGTCCAGGAGCGGGGCGCGGTCGAGCCGGGCCCTGCGGCGGTCGGCGTGAGCCGTGGTTCCGTTGCGGGTGTCGAAACGGGCCGCGAGGTCGTCGGCGCGGCCCTTCACCTCGGCGCGCAGGCCCGCCACCGTCCACGTACGGCCCGCGTACCCGGTGGTGGGCAGTGCGTCGTGGCCGAGGAGTCCGACGCGCTGGAGGAGGACCTCCACGCCGGTGAGGAAGTCGAGCTGGTCCAGCGGCGATTCGACCTCGTCGAAGAGGTTGCGGTTCTCGGACAGCAGTTCCAGTCCGCGTGCCTCGTTGCCCGTCAGCGCGCAGAACTCCAGGTGCCGGCCGACCTCTCCGGCCATCGACGGGTTGCGGCGGCAGCCGCGGTAGCCGGCGAGATGCAGTTCGCGTGCCCGGTCGGCGCTGCCGGTGCCGCCCCTGGTACCGCCGGTGCGCAGCAGGGGCAGCAGCGCGTACGACAGGGAGCGGGCCGGTTCCTCCTGACAGGACTCCTTGCCGGCCAGGACGGGCTCCCAGGCGCGCAGCGCCCGCTCGTCGTCGCCCGCCGCGAGGTGGTGGAGGGCGCGCTCGCAGATCTCGCAGGCCTCGCAGTCGCTGAGCTGGGTGCGGGTGCGGGCCGCCCACAACTCGTAGGCGGAGGTGGTGTCCTCGCCCGTGTGCGCGGCGAGCTGGTACGCCTGTCCGTAGTAGGGCTGAAGGCCGAGTCCGGCCTTCTCGTAGCGGTCGCGCATCTCCTGCTGCCACTGGCGCAGGGCGGTCAGCGGTATCTCGGGGAGTGCGCGCAGGGCGTTCGCCACCCACTTGAACCGCCAGAACAGCAGGTGCCGCAGGCGTTCGTCGAAGACGTCGGGCTGCTCGTCGAAGACGGTGAGGAGCCGGGCGAAGACGACGGGCGACTTCCTGGGTTCGGAGCCGTAGGTGTACGCCTCCTGGAGTTCGAGGAGCGCGTGCACGAGCGTGACGGGATCGTCGAACCGCTCGGCGGCGTCGACGAGTTCCTCGGCCGTGACGGTGCGGGTGCGGCCGTAGGGGCGCCGGTCGTTCTCCTGGAGCGCCTGGCGCAGCTCGTCCGTGTTCTGCGGGTGGGGTGCGGTGGGCATCGTCAGCTGTCCTTGCGGAGGGCGTGGGCGAGCAGGTCGAGGAACGAGCGGTTGATGAGGCTCGATTCGGCGGGCCTCAGCGGGCGCCGGGACAGCATCGCGGCCTGTCCGTACAGTGCTTCGGCGCTGGTGCGGGCCAGTTCGGGTTCGCCGATGGTCACGGCGGTGCGCACCAGTGGGTTGAGCTGGTTGAGGATCAGCTGGGCGCGTGGGGCCTCCTGGCGCAGGGCGCCGAGGATGTCGCCCCACAGGCCGCCCTCCTGCTCGCGGGCGAGCTGGGAGCGGGTGCGCTCGTGCCGGGCCTCGCGGCTGTCGACGAGGAGGGCGGGGGCGGAGGCCGGGTGGAAGGTACGCAGCGCGACGTCGCAGTCGAAGACCGCGAGGGCGTCGCGGGCCTGGGCGAGGTAGGCCGCGGCGGCGAGTTCCGTCTCCCGGTCGACGGGGTCGAGATGAGCGGTGAGGGTCTCCGGGTCGAGGTCGGCGACACTGGCCTCGGGCCTGATCTCGGGCAGCCGGTGGACCAGTTCGCGGTCGTAGGTGTAGCCGCCGTTGACGACGCCGAGTCCGGCGGCCGAGGCGATCGCGGCGACCTGCCGGAACTCCTCCACGCTCGCCGTCACGAGCACGGTGCGGTGGGTGCGCGCGAACTCGTCGAGGGTGGTGTGCCCGTCGGTGGTCTCGAACGGCAGCCAGGGCAGCAGCATCCGCAGGATCTCGTCGTCGTGCACCGCGAGGGACTTCACGGCCAGGTGGTGGGCGTGGAGGAAGCGGGCGAGGAGGTCCGGGTCGCTGGCGGCGGCCCGGGCGATCCAGGCGCGCAGCCGTTCGGCGAGGGCGTCGCGGACGGCGGCGAGCGTGTCGTCCTCGTACAGGGACTCACGGGAGGCCGTCGGCCGCAGGTTCTCGGCGTCGACGACGCAGCGGACGAAGAACGCCCACTCGGGCAGGATCTCGTCTGCCTGTTCGGACAGCAGCATGCCCTTGACGTGCACGCGGTGGCCGTTGCGGCGTCCGGCGGGCACCGTCTCGGGCAGCACGCACGCGATGCCCTTGAGGCCCACGGCCGGCAGGTCCAGCTCGATGGTGTCGAGCGGCGTGAAGCCGAAGACCTTCTTGCCGTACGCGGCCAGGGCGCGGGAGCGGGCTCCCGGTGTGGGGTACGTGCGGGCCCAGGGCGCGGGCTCGGGGTTGACGGCGACGCCCTGGCCGTTGCCCTCGGTGTCGCCCGTGCCACCGCCCCTGCCGTCGTCGAAGGTCACCGGGTGGCGCAGCAGGGAGCCGAACTGCCGTGCCAGCGCGTGCACTTGGGCCGGGCCGGTCCATTCGCGCGCGTCGGCGCGCGGCGTGAGCGTGACGGTGGTGCCGGGCCGGGGGCAGGCGGTGGCGGGCAGGGTGCGCACGGTGTAGCTGCCGTCGCCGCGTCCGCGCCATTCGACGGCGGGTGCGTCGGGGGTACGGGCGGAGCGGCTCAGGACGTGGATCTCGTCGGCGACCAGGAAGCAGGAGAGCAGACCGATGCCGAACTGGCCGATGAAGTCGCCGCGTTGCTCGGTGATCTTCCCCCAGCCCCGGACGGGTTCGTCGGAGGAGACCGAGGAGTCGGAGGCGGCCTCCAGGGCGCGCTTGCTGCTGCGGCCGATGGTGGCGAGGAAGGTGTGCACGTCGGCCTCGGTGAGACCGACGCCGTCGTCCTCGACGCGTACCACCGAACCGTTCGCGTACAGGCGGATACCGAAGGCGTCGGCGGGCGCGGGCTGTTCGAGGGCGTGCCGGGCGGTCAGCGCGTCCACCGCGTTCTGCAGGAGTTCGCGCAGGTAGACGCGGGGGCTGGAGTAGAGGTGGTGGGAGAGGAGGTCGACGAGGCCGCGCAGATCCACCTGGAAGGTGCGGGCGGCGCCGGCCGGGTTCGATGCGGTGTCGGGCAGAGTCATCGGGCGGTCCGGGGTGGGAGGGGCAGCAGATGCCGGAGCGGGACGTCCTGGAGCAGGACTGGCTGGAGCGGGACGGACTGGAGCGGGAGATGCCGGAGCGGGACGTCCTGGAGCAGGACTGGCTGGAGCGGGACGGACTGGAGCGGGAGATGCCGGAGCGGGAAGCGGGGCCGGCCGGCGGTCAGGCGCGGCGGTGGTGGCGGGCGAACTGCTTCTCGGGCTCCGCGAAGTAGGTCCAGGGCCACTTGGTGTACGCGCCGTCCAGCGTCCGGAAGACCCGTTTGACCGTGTGGCGTTCACCGGCCAGCGACAGGGCCATGGCGAACATGCTGTAGTCGTGCTGCCAGCCCGGGCGCCGCACATAGGCGGGGTGGAGGATGCTGTGGTCGGCCGCCTCCCTCAACTGCGCCTGGATCTCGGAGGTTTCGAGGTAGTCGCCGCGCTCCGACTCCACCCACTCCTCGATGTACGCCATGGCGATCACGCAGCCGAGGCGGTGCCCCTGCGGCGCGCGGGCGGCCGCTTCCTGGGCGAACGCCAGGGCCTGGCCCGGCTCGCCGCCCCAGCGGGGCTGCAGCTGCGACACCCACTCGATGTGGGTCTCCAGGTCCAGCGGGTCACGGCGCAGGGCGGCGTCGCGGCGGGTCTCGTTGACGGCGGTGCCGAGCGACATGCCCCGGCCGGAGGTGAGCAGGCGGCGCCACGGCGTGACCCAGTCGGGCCGCAGCTCGGCGGCTTCGAGCAACTGCTCCTCGGCGATGCGGAGCCGCTCGTGGAAGAGCCGCCACTGCTCCTGTGTGACGTTCACGGCCCGGTCGGCGGTGCGCGCCTCCCAGCCCCAGTCGACATGGCGCGTCCCCGATATCAGCAGGGCTGTCGCCCGGTGCTCCTTGTCCTCCTCGACGGCCCGCCCGATCCAGTCCTGTACGCCGTCGAGGTCGGCCACTTCGCCGAGGACCTGGTGGTCGCGGCCGAGGTCGAAGGGGGCCAGCGCCGCCTTGAGCGCCTCCCAGTCACCCGCGTCGGCGGCCTCGACCAGCGCGAGCACCCGCGCGTCGCCGAGCGCGCGCAGCGTGTACACACCGTTCTTCTGTCTTCGCGGGACGGGAAGGGCATGCGGATCCGCCGCCGGTCTCTCCGCCCCCTGGCCGAACAGCTTGCCGAACATGCCGCGCCCTCCCGTGGTCCCGCGTGATCTTCGGGTGCAGCATAGACGGCCCCACCGACACCGTTTCCACCGAGAATTCACCGGCTCCACACGGGAGGGACGCGTGGGCGGGGCGAGCGGGCGGGACCTGGCCCGTGGGGGGCGGGGGCGTCGTCGGGCGACAGCCCTGCAGGAGGTCGGGGGCGCCGTCAGACGGCAGTGACGGGGCGGCTGCGCAAGGGCTCGGCGAGTGCCTTCAGCGCCTGCTCCAGACCGTGCAGATGCGTCAGCGCCTGCCCACCGCCTGCGGGGTGCGCCGCGAGAGCGGGCAGTTCGATCCCGCCGTGTGCCGCGGCGGGCCCGGTCAGGGCCTCCACCGCCGCCTCCACCCGCCGGCACGCGGCGGCGAGCCGCTCGTCGTGGGAGGCGTCGGGGTCCGCGGCGACCGACGCCAGGCCACGCACCTCCAGCGCGCACCGGTCCAGCAGTTCGACGACCTGGCGGGCCCTCGCCCGGCGGGCCCGCAGCGGGGTGAGCGGATGGACCAGCGGGGCCAGCGAGAGCCGCACCCGGCCCAGCAGCGATTCCAGCTCGGCGACATGGCGGGCCGGGTCGGCGGTCGGGGACCCGGCCAGACGGGCGGCGGCCTCGGAGGTGCAGGCGTGCACGCAGTGCAGCGCGCGCTCGATCCACGCGTCGGTGGTGGCGTGCGTGGTGACCGGCAGCACCAGCAGGACGGCGAGCGCCGCACCGAGCGCCCCCGCCCCCGTCTCCAGCACCCGCAGCAGGAGCAGCCCCGGATCGAGCACCCCCAGCAGCCCGTACAGCAGGCCCGCCATCACCGTCACCGCCAGCATCATCCATGTGTAGGACACCGCGGCCGCGTAGAAGATGCCGAACACGCAGACCGCGACGAGGCCCGCCGTCGGAGCGGCGGCGCCGTCCAGCGGGACGGCGATCACCAGGCCGACGGCGATACCGATGACGGTGCCCAGGACCCTTCGGAAGCCCCGCACCAGGGTCTCGCCGCGCGAGGAGGTGTTCACGAAGATCCACCAGGCGGTGCCGACGGCCCAGTACCAGCGTTCGTGCGACAGGACCTGGCCCGCGGCGATGGCGAACGCGCAGGCGGCCGTCGCCTGGAAGGCCTGGCGGGTGGTCGGCCGGGCGAGGCCCCGGCCGGTGGGCGGCGCGGGCGCGACCGGTGCCGGAGTGCGCCGCTCGATGCACCACGCGCCGAACCGGACCGCCGAGGACGCGGCCAGCGACAGGGTCATCGCGGCGTACAGCTGGGGAAGCTGGGCCGGGACCGCGTGCAGGAACTGGGTGATGAAGAAGGTCATGAACGCGAAGATGCCGAGCGCGTGACCGCGGGGGCCCCAGCGGCGGGCGTACACCCCGCCGAGGACGACGGCCAGCCAGACGGCGTCGCGGGCGGTCGGCACCGCGTGCAGGACGGCCGCGAGGGCGAGTACGGGGAAGCCGACGGCGGGCAGCAGGGCGGTGGTGACCGCCTGGCCCCGCACGGTCGCGTCGCCGACCGTGAACAGCGCGAGCAGCGCGGTGAGACCGCCGGTGATCGAGGCGGGCAGGGAGAGCCCGGCCAGCTCCGACAGGGCCACCGCGAGACCGATGCCGAGTACCGCGCGCAGCGAGATCCGCAGCCGTAGCAGGCCCGGGTCCGGAGCCATGAACATCTTCTTCACCGTCGGCTGCCCGCCCCCGTTTCGCGTCGACGACACCTCTGAGCCTGTGACCGTGACCGCGCGGACTCGGTCACAGGCATGGGAATGGCGTCGTGGGTCCGGTCCGGCGTCCTTGCCGTCCGGCGCTGCACGACGCCATCGATACGCTCACGTTAAGCAGGAGACGGGCGGTGGCTCAACAGGCGACCGATCCACTGAGCCATTGGTACAGTCGGGAACGATCACTCCGGACCGCAGGGAGACCAACGGACCATGGCCGTGGACCAGCTCGACACCCGTATCCTCCGGCTGCTCCTGGAGCAGCCGCGCACCAGCGTGCGGGAGTACGCGCGCGTCCTCGGGGTGGCCCGCGGCACGCTGCAGGCGCGACTCGACCGGCTGGAGCGGGACGGTGTGATCACCGGGACGGCCCCCTCGCTCTCCCCCGCCGCGCTCGGGCACCCGGTGCTCGCGTTCGTGCACATCGAGGTCACCCAGGGGCATCTCGACGACGTGGGGGACGCGCTGGCCGCCGTACCGGAGATCATCGAGGCGTTCTCGATCACCGGTGGCGGGGATCTGCTGACGCGGGTCGTGGCGCGGGACAACGGGCACCTCGAAGACGTGATCCAGGCGCTGATCAGCCTGCCGGGCGTCGTGCGTACGCGGACGGAGGTGGCGCTACGGGAACGGGTGCCGCAGCGGGTGCTGCCGCTCGTGGAGTCGATCGGCCGGACGGCCCGGAACTGATCCTTGGCATCCTGGACCGCATGAGCGATCTCGGCGGCATCTCGGTCATCTTCGATCTCGACGGCACGCTCGTGGACAGCGAGCCGAACTATTACGAGGCGGGCCGGCAGACACTCGCCGGGCAGGGTGTCACGGACTTCACCTGGGCCGACCACGAGCAGTACGTCGGTATCAGTACGCAGGAGACGATCGCGCTCTGGAAGGAGCGGTACGGGCTCGACGCCCCGGCCGAGGTGCTGCTCGCCGACAAGAACCGGCGGTATCTGGAACTGGCCCGTGCGTCGACCCCGGTCTACCCGCAGATGCGCGCGTTCGTGGAGCTGCTGGCCGGTGACGGGGTGCCGATGGCGGTGGCGTCGGGGTCGTCGCGGCCGGCCATCGAGGCGATCCTTGCGGGTGCCGGGCTGGACGAGCGGCTGCGGGTCGTCGTGTCGGCGGAGGAGGTCGCTCTCGGCAAGCCCGCGCCGGACGTCTTCCTGGAGGCCGCGCGGCGGCTGGGGGTCGCGCCGGGGAGGTGTGTGGTGGTGGAGGATGCGGTGCCGGGGGTTCTGGCGGCGGGGGCGGCGGGGATGCGGTGCATTGCCGTGCCGTACGTCGTGGCCCAGGGTGGGGATCCCGCGTTCGCCGCGGCGGGGCTGCTTTTCCGGGGCGGGCAGGGGGAGTTCACGGCACGGGTCGCGTACGAGTGGCTTGGCGGGTCGCCGGTGTGAGAGGGCTGCGCCGTTCCCCGCGCCCCTAAAAGATTGCGCAGTTCCCCGCGCCCCAGGAAGGACCGGCTGGTGTTCGGGTGCGGCCCGGTGGGGGCTTGTCGCGCCGTTCCCCGCGCCCCTGAAAGCGGAAAAGCTGGGGCGCAGCCCCGGTTTTCAGGGGCGCGGGGAACTGCGCGGCCCGCCCCCACCGGGCCCGCACCCGAGCGTCTAGCTCACCCCCGCCGCATCCAGCAGCGCCGCCGCCGTCGTGGTCGTCAGACCTGAAAGCGTTTCCGCTTTCGCCCCCGCCCGCGCACTCGCCCCGTCGAAGACCAGCGTGAGCTGCCGGGCCAGCAGCTCAGGATCACGCGCACCACCCCGCTCCGCGTCCACGCGGAACGCCTCGACCAGGGCCCCCTTGACCCGCAGGGCCACGACACTGGCCGGATGCCCGGGGTCCTTGAGCTCGACCAGCGCCGACAGGAACGGACACCCCCGGTAGTCGTCCTGCGCAGCCACCCGCTCCAGCTGCTCGAAGACGTACAGGATCCGCTCCCGGGGCGACCGCGGGTCCTCGGGCCCGACGTGCAGCACCCGCCCGTACTCCGGTGCGCGCCGCTCCAGGCTCGCCGCCAGCACCTCGTCCTTGCTCGCGAAGAGCTGGTACATGGAGCGCTTGGACACCCCGGCGGCCCGGCACAGCGCCTCGACGCCGAGGGAGACGCCGTCGCGGTAGAAGAGTTCCGTGGCCGCGTCGAGCAGCCGGTCCCTCGTGGATGTCTTGTCCGTGGTGGTGGCCATGGGGCGAGGCTACCTCCGTCACTCCGCCGGGAGAAACCGATCGGTCTACCGAGTCCACCGGCCGCCGGTCAGGCGACCAGCTGCGGGTACAGGACCGAGAGGTCGGCCGACAGGCCGGACTTGACCTGGCGGGTCAGATCGTCGGCGAGGACCTCGAAGGCCCCGCTCTCGATGCCGTCGAGCGCCTGCGCCGCGACGTCCACGGGTGAGGACTTGGGCGCGTCGATCGCCGCGGTCATGTCGGTGTCGACGTACCCGACGTGCAGCCCGGTGACGCTGATCCCGCGCGGGGCGAGGTCGAGTCGCAGGGAGTTGGTCTGGGACCAGAGCGCCGCCTTGGACGCGCTGTAGGAGCCGGCCAGGCCGATCCACGACAGCACGGAGTGAACGTTCAGGATGTGGCCGCCGCCGTTGCGCTCGATGACGGGGACGAACGCGCGGGCGGTGAGCAGCGGCCCGTAGAAGTTCGTCTCGAAGTCCTTGCGCACGTCGTCGACCGGCGAGTCCAGGAACGACGTGTGCATGGAGACACCGGCGTTGTTGATCAGGACGGTGATGTCGCCGGCCTGTTCCGCGGCGGCCGCGACGGAGGCGGGGTCGGTGACCTCCAGGGCCAGCGGTACGGCCCGGGTGTCCTTGACGGTCCGCGGGTCGCGGGCGGTGGCGTACACCTTCTTTGCGCCCCGCTCGAAGAGCCCTTCCACCAGCGCCTTGCCGATTCCCCTGCCACCACCGGTGACCAGGACGACGGAACCCTCGATTGCGGTCATGACTCTCTCCGAACCTCAGCGGACGCGACATGGAAACCGATCGGTTTCCCTTCCCCTTGAAGGTAAACCGATCGGTTTCACTATGC
>NZ_JBHWZP010000281.1:0-12534 GCF_042728395.1 Streptomyces sp. NPDC060205 | reverse complement strand
AAGATGACATGCCCGAGATGCTCCGGAGGAACCGGTCGGGCGCCGGACTGGGGTGGCTGCGCTGTGCTGGTCACGTGTAACTCCTCGGGCCACCGGCCTCACTGCCGGGGGTGGGGGCGAGCCCTTCCGGACGGTGTCTCCAGTGGCGCACACGTTTACGCCACCCACCACCTGAAGGTAAAAGCAACGAAGCAGAGACTATGCCTTCAAGTTTCGAAGTCAACACGGGGTCCTGTGGTGAGCAGGCAACGAGAAACCACTCAATGTGACGGACTGGTGTTCAAGACTTGAAGAGACAGGGGCTGCGTAGCTACGGATACCCCGTAAGCGGCGTGGGGAACGCCACAACCGCTGCCGGTCGCGTACGGGTGTTCCCGGGCGCTCGCCACGACCGGTACCGCCGTTCGGGCGAGGGCCGACGCGGGGCCCCGGCCGGGGCGCGGCAGCCGGCCAGGACGCGGCAGTCGGCCGGGGCACGGTCGGCGTCAGCGCAGGCGCTGGCTGATGACCTTCGACACGCCGTCGCCCTGCATGGAGACGCCGTACAGCGCGTCGGCGACCTCCATCGTCCGCTTCTGGTGCGTGATCACGATCAGCTGGGAAGCCTCCTGCAGCTCCCGCATGATCCCGATCAGCCGCTGCAGATTGGTGTCGTCGAGCGCCGCCTCGACCTCGTCCATCACGTAGAACGGGCTGGGCCGGGCCTTGAAGATCGCCACGAGCATCGCGACGGCGGTCAGCGACCGCTCGCCGCCGGACAGCAGCGAGAGCCGCTTGACCTTCTTGCCGGGCGGCCGGGCCTCGACATCGACGCCCGTGGTGAGCATGTTGTCGGGGTCGGTCAGGATCAGCCGTCCTTCGCCGCCCGGGAACAGCCGCCCGAAGACCCCTTCGAACTCGCGTGCCGTGTCCCGGAACGCCTCGGTGAAGACCTGCTCGACCCGCTCGTCGACCTCCTTCACCACCTGGAGAAGGTCGATACGTGTCTTCTTCAGGTCCTCAAGCTGCTCGCTGAGGAACTTGTGGCGCTCCTCCAGCGCGGCGAACTCCTCCAGCGCGAGCGGATTGACCTTCCCGAGCTGCTGGTAGGCCCGCTCGGCCGCCTTGAGCCGCTTCTCCTGCTCGGACCGGTGGAAGGGGCGGGGCAGGTTGCGCGGATGCTCCGGGTCGTCCGGCAGCTCCTCGCCCTCGGCGGGCAGGGAGGGCGGGACGAGCTGGGTGGGCCCGAAGTCCGCGACCAGGCCCGCCGGTTCGACGCCCAGCTCCTCCAGAGCCTTCGTCTCCAGCTGCTCGATCCGCAGCCGCTTCTCGGCCCCGAGCACCTCACCGCGGTGCACCGAGTCCGTGAGCTTGTCCAGTTCGGCCTTGAGGTCGCGCCCCTGGCTGCGGGCGACGACGAGATCCTGCTCCCGGCGCGCCTTTGCGCTCTCGGCGGCCGTGCGCTCCTCGTCCGCCCGGCCGAGGGAGACCTCGACATGCGCGAGCAGTTGCCGTGCCCCGGAGGCGACCGCCCCGGCGACCGCGGCCTCGTGCCGCAGCCGCGCCCGGCGCTGCTCCGCGCGGGCCCGCGCCTCGCGTTCGGCGCGCGCGGCCCGGTCGAGCGAGTCGGCCCGCCCGGCGAGCCCCTTGACCCGCTCCTCGTGCGTACGCACCTGGAGGCGGGCCTCCATCTCGGTCTGCCGCGCGTTGGCCCCGTCAGCCGCGAGCCGGTCCCGTACGGAGGTGTCGGGCTCCTCCTCGACCGGCATCTCCTCGGCGACGACGAGCCGTTCGGCCAGCTCCTCCACCTCCTCCACGGCCCGGTCGAGTGCTTCCTGCGCACGCGCCGCCGCGGCGGTGCTCCGCTCGGCCTCCCCCACGGCGCCCCGCGCCTGCCCGGCCAGCCGCCCGAGCTGCTGCGCGACCTGCGACCTCTCCCGCTCCCCTGCGCGCCGCCGCTCGCCCAACTCCTCGACGAGGGCGGTGCGTTCCTTGCGCAGCTCGGTGGCGCGCTGCTGGGCCGCGCTCAACTCCTCGCACAGCACGCCCAGCTCCGCCAGCTCGGCCGTGGCCTCGTCGACCGACGCCTGCACTTCGAGCAGACTGGGCGCCCCGGCGGAACCGCCCTGCGCGAAGTGCGCCCCGAGCAGATCGCCCTCGGCGGTGACGGCGGTCAGCTCGGGCCGTGCGTAGACCAGGTCCTCGGCGTCCTCCAGGGTCCCCACCACGACGATCCCCCGCAGGAGCCGCCGCACGGCAGGCATGAGTTCCGAGGGCGCACGGACGAGATCGGCGGCGTACGGGGGATCCGTCGCGGGCCGGGGATCTCCCGCCGTGAAGGCCGCCCCCGGGGTGACCGTGGATTCCGGGGTGCCCGTCGGCTCCGGGTTGCCCTTCGGCCCCGGGGTGCCCTTCGGCTCCGGGATGTCCGCCGCCCCCGCCAGCAGCAGCGCCGCCCGGCCCGCGTCCTGTTTGCGGAGCAGGCGGATGGCCTCGGCCGCCGAGGCGGGCGTGGTCACCGCGATCGCGTCCGCCGCCGCGCCGAAGGCCGCCGCCAGCGCGACCTCGTGGCCGGGGGCGACCGTGAGCAGTTCGGCTGCGGGGCCGAGCAGGCCCGACAGCCGGTCGCGCGCCGCGAGCAGCGCGCCCGTGCCGTCCTTGCGGCGCAGGCCGAGGGCGAGCGCGTCGCGCCTGGCCTGGGTGGCCGCGCGCCTGCGTTCGGCGGAGGTGGCCTCCTCACGGGCCGCGGTCAGCGCGGACTCGGCGTCGGTGAGGGACCTCCTGGCCGCCTCGTGCTGTGCGGCCAGTTCCTCGTCGCCCGCGTCCAGCCCGTCGACCTCCGCCTTGAGCTGCTCGTACTCCTCCTGGGCGGCGACCGCTCGGTCCTGCGCCTCGTCGCGGGCGGCGGCGAGCCGGTCGATCTCGGACTGGGCGGAGGCGGCGCGCGAACGGGCCGCGTTGACCTGGCCGCTCAGCCGGGCGAGCCCCTCGCGGCGGTCGGCGATGGCCCGGGCCACGTCCTTCAGCCGTCGCTCCTCCACCGCCAGTTCACGCTCCAGGTCGGCCCGGTGGGCGACCGTGTCCTCCAGGGCGTGCTCGGCGGCCTCCAGGGCCGCTTCCAGCTCGGCCTCCTGCTCCCGTACCCGCGCGGCCTCGCGCTCCATGTCCTCGGGGTCGCGTCCGCGCCGCTCCTCCGGCGGCTGGGCGGTCGCGCTCTTCACCCGGGCGTCCGCCAGCGAGACCGTGCCGCGCACCCGCTCGGCCAGCTGCGACAGCTCGTACCAGGTCTGCTGGGCGCGCTGCAGCCGCGGAGCGAGCCGCCGCACCTCGTCCTCCAGCGTCGCCTCGCGCTGGAGGGCCCTGCGCAGCTCGGCCTCGGCGGCCTCCTTGCGCTCCTTGAGCGCGGCCTCGTCGGCGACCTCGGCCTGGAGCGCCCCCCGCAGCCGTACGAGGTCGTCGGCGAGCAGCCTCAGCCGGGCGTCCCGGAGGTCGGCCTGGATGACGGCGGCCCGGCGTGCGACGGCGGCCTGCCGGCCGAGCGGCTTCAACTGCCGCCGCAGTTCGTCCGTGAGGTCCTGCACGCGCGCGAGGTTGGCCTGCATCGCGTCCAGCTTCCGCAGCGCCTTCTCCTTGCGCTTGCGGTGCTTGAGGACGCCGGCGGCCTCCTCGATGAAGGCGCGGCGGCCCATCGGATCGGCGTGCAGGACGGAGTCGAGCTGCCCCTGTCCGACGATGACGTGCATCTCGCGGCCGATGCCGGAGTCGGACAACAGCTCCTGGATGTCGAGCAGTCGGCAGGTGTCGCCGTTGATCTGGTACTCGCTGCCGCCGTTGCGGAACATGATCCGCGTGATGGTGACCTCGGCGTACTCGATGGGCAGCGCGCCGTCGGAGTTGTCGATCGTCAGCGAGACCTCGGCACGTCCCAGCGGGGGCCGGCCCGTGGTGCCGGCGAAGATGACGTCCTCCATCTTGCCGCCGCGCAGCGACTTGGCTCCCTGCTCCCCCATGACCCAGCTCAGGGCGTCCACGACATTGGACTTGCCGGAGCCGTTGGGCCCCACGACGCAGGTGATGCCCGGCTCGAACCGCAGCGTGGTGGCCGAGGCGAACGATTTGAACCCGCGGAGGGTCAGAGCCTTGAGGTGCACGCAGCCGGACTTTACCTTCCGGATCGGTCGAACTGGTCGGTCTCACTCCACGAACGCTCGGTTTCACCCATGAACGTGCAGGGCACATCAGACGTTAAAGAGAGTGAACAGCCGACGATGAGCGATGGGGTACCGGGGGAAAGAAAGAAGGGACGCCGAAGCGTCCCTTGCAACTCTGTTAGCGGCTGACACATGCAGCCTGTTCACTGGTGGTGGTGAGGGTGCTCTTCAGCGATCAGGTGAGCGCAGGCTCCGCCTGGGGTACGTCGATGCTTTCGAGAAGCGAGTCGTGAGAAGCGGCAGCCGCGAGCGCGTCGTTCTCGGCCTGGATTCGTCCGAGCTCGGATTCCAGGTCCTGGACGCGCTGCTGGAGCCGTCGCATCTCGGCAATGAGTCGCGGGTCGGAGCCGCCGACGTAACCGAGAAGCGCCTTTGCCATGATGGATGGTCCTCCACACTGAGTGACCGACCGAAGCGGTGTGGGTCGTGAGGGAATCGCACCCGCGATGCTTGGCGATCTTGTGTTCTTACTGCCGCTCTTACATGCCAAACAGCTAAGGTGCGCGGGGACTTTCAGCGTCTCACCAAAAAGTTTGACGGTCAACACGATCACGCCCCGTATTGGCGGGCAACCCTCGGCGCGCGGCCCGGGAACGGGCGGCGCGGCATCTGTGGAGGGACCCGTGGGGCGCGGAGATCATCCTTGTCGGCGGAGCCTGCCACGAGTGGTGCTTTCTTGGCAACCACCTGGTGCTTTCCCTCCCGGACGGGTACCCGGCGCACGCCCCGCGCTCACGTCGGAGAGGGTCGCGACCGCCGTTGCGGAGTGGATCTCACCGGATGGCGAAGCCGTCGTAGCCGCCCCGTGGCGTGTCCCAGATCTCAGTGACTCCGTCGACCCTGCCCGGCGTGTCGTCCCCCGTGAGCCACTCCAGCAACCCCTGACACCCCTCCCGGGGGCCCTCCGCGACCACCTGGACCCGTCCGTCCTCCAAATTGAGAGCAAAACCACTCAGGCCGCCGATCTCCAGGGCCCTGGCTCGCGTGTACCAGCGGAAACCCACGCCTTGCACGCGCCCGCGTACCCACGCAACCAGCCTCGTATGCTCACTCATGGCTGCACGCTAACGGGCCAATTACTCTCGGAGCACTTCCTCCCCTTGCGCCATGGGGTACCGTCCCGACCCAATGAGCCTCACTCGTTCGGGTGAGGAACGTTGACCGCAAGGATCAGGAAGGCCAGGAGATGGGACGCCACCGACGCTCCGCCGCCGGCCGCGCCGCCACAGGCCGCGCCACCGGGGTCACGGACACGTACGAGCCGTACACGGGCGGCCACGCGACGGATGACGCGAGCCACTTCGCCGGCCTGGGTGACTACCCGAGCCTGGGCGACCACGCCACCGCGGGTGACCACCGCACCGCCGGGGACTACCTGACCGGCGGCCCCTACTCGACCGCGGGCATGTACGACTCCCCGGGCGGCATCCACGAGACGGGCGACCTCTACGCGAAGAGCGACGCCTACCTCTTCACCGACGACGAGCCCACAGGTCACGCGTCGGGCGACTACACACCCGACCGGGGCGCCCGGCGAGGCGGCCAGCGCCGCCGTAGGAAGGGCGCGACGCCGGTACGCACCGGTCTGCTCGGTGTCTCGGCCGCGGTCGCCATGGGCGCCGTCGCCGTCGCCTCCGGGGTGATACCGGGCAGCGACTCCCTGTCCATCGGCGGCGGCTCGGACAAGGTGCGCGCCCAGGACACCCCGAGCGACGTGGAGACCCAGGGCGGCACGAACGGTTCCGCGGACGACCGCGTGGACCCGGGCACCAGCCGCGACCTGGAGCGCTCTCCCTCCTCCCCCTCGGTCTCGCCGACGAAGGCTCCGGAGAAGGCCGCGAAGAAGCCCTCCGCGAAGCCGTCGACGAAGGCTCCGGCCACCGAGGAGTCGAAGACCGAGGAGCCCGCCGCGAAGGCTCCGGCGACGAAGGCCCCCGAGACGACTCCGTCGAAGGCCGCGTCCACGCCCTCCACGGCCGAGGCCGCGGTCCTCTCGCTGGTCAACGAGGAGCGGGCCAAGGCCGGCTGCAGCCCGGTGACCGCGTCCAGCACGCTGGCCGCGCTCGCCGAGTCCTTCAGCGAGGACATGGCTGCGCGGGACTTCTTCGACCACACGGACCCGGACGGGGCCTCCCCCTGGGACCGCGCGGAGAAGCTCGGCATAGCGAACCTGGGCGGCGAGAACATCGCCCGCGGCCAGGCCGACGCCGCCGCGGTGATGGAGGCCTGGATGAACAGCCCCGGCCACCGCGCGAACATCCTGAACTGCGACTTCAAGACCCTGGGCGTCGGCGCGCACTTCGCGTCGGGCGGCCCGTGGTGGACGCAGGACTTCGGCTACTAGCCAAGGCGTACAGCAGCGGGCACTAACTTCTGGTTAGTGCCCGCTGCTGGTTAGTGCCCACTTCTGGTGAGCGCTGCATCGGAGTACGCTCACGGCGTGGACCTCACCGAGACGCCGGACCTCGCGTACGACGTGTTCTCCAAGGCGTGCCCTTCCCGGGGCACCCTGGAGCACGTCACGGGACGCTGGGGCGCGCTCACGATGGGCGCGCTGGCAGCGCTGCCCGAGGCCGAGGGATCGCTGCGCTTCAACGAGCTGCGCCGGCGCGTCGACGGCGTGAGCGAGAAGATGCTCTCCCAGACCCTGCACGCGCTGGAGCGCGACGGACTGGTGCACCGGGACGCCCAGCCGACGAACCCACCGCGGGTGGACTACGAGCTGACCCCGCTGGGCCGCGAGGTCGCCGGACGGCTGCTCGCCCTCATCCACCTCGTGGAGGGGCGCATGGACGACGTGCTGGAGGCGCGCGAGCGTTACGACACCACGCGCGGCGGCCGCTGACAGCGCGGGCAGAAATAGCTGGACCGGTTCATCCACGGCCTGCGCCGCATCACGGTGCCGCAGCGCCGGCACGGCTCGCCCTCACGCCCGTACGCGTCGAGTGAGCGGTCGAAGTAGCCCGACTCGCCGTTCACGTTGACGTAGAGGCTGTCGAAGCTGGTACCGCCGACGGCGAGCGCCGCGTTCATCACATCCCGTACGTGGCCCAGGAGTTCGGCCGTGCGCGGGCGCGTGAACCCGGTGGTGGGGCGCTCGTAGTGCAGCCGCGCGCGCCACAGCGCCTCGTCCGCGTAGATGTTGCCGACGCCGCTGATCAGCGACTGGTCGAGCAGGGCGCGTTTGACGGTCGTGCGCCGGCGCCGCAGCGCCTCGTGGAACGCGTCGTCGTCGAACAGCGGGTCCAGGGGGTCGCGCGCGATGTGCGCGATGACGTCGGGGAGCCCGTCGGGCGAGGTCTCGTGCAGGGAGAGCCCGCCGAAGGTGCGCTGGTCGACGAAGCGCAGTTCCGTGCCGAGGTCGTCCTCGAAGCGGACGCGGATGCGCAGATGCTTCTCATCGGCCGCGTCCTGCGGCTGGACGAGGAGCTGACCGCTCATGCCGAGGTGGGCGAGCACGGCGGTCGCGGAGTCCGCGAGCGGCAGCCAGAGGTACTTGCCGCGGCGCTGGACCAGCCCGATGCGGTGCCCTTTGAGGCGGGCGCCGAAGTCCTCGCCGCCGGCGATGTGGCGGCGGACGGCGCGGGGGTGCAGGACCTGGGTGTCCGCGACGATTCGGCCGCTCACCCAGCGTTCGAGGCCTCGCCGTACGACCTCGACCTCGGGCAGTTCTGGCACGGGCTCTCCTCCGGAGGGGTGGCTTGTGAAGGTGCGGTGCGGTGCGCTGCGCGGGCCGTTGTCGGGTGCGGGTGGGTGGGGGCTGGGCGCGCCGTTCCCCGCGCCCCTTGGGGGCTGCGCCCCCTCAAGACAAAAGATTGCGCCGTTCCCCGCGCCCCTGAAACGCGTCCCTGGACCGCGCCCCTGGAAGCGAAGGAGAAAAGACTTCGCCCGCCCCCGTTCGTCGGGGGCGGGCAAAGGCGTTGGGTGTCAGGCTGACGCCGGGTCGGTCGTGGTCGGGGAGGGGGCGGCGGGCGTCTCCTCGGTGACCGTGGCCGTCGGGGCTTCCAGCTCGGCGGTGGCGGCTGCCGCGGCACGTTCGTCCGCGGCGGAGCGGATGGCCCGCCAGGCGGACTCCGCGGCCTGCTGCTCCGCCTCCTTCTTGCTGCGGCCGGTGCCGGTGCCGTACGAGACGCCTCCGACGCGGGCAGCAGCAGTGAAGGTCTTCTCATGGTCCGGGCCGGTCTCGGTGACCAGGTACTCGGGAACCCCGAGCCCCTCGGTCGCCGTGAGTTCCTGGAGACTGGTCTTCCAGTCCAGGCCCGCACCCAGATTCGAGGATTTCTCGATCAGGGGATCGAAGAGACGGTGGACGAGTTCGCCCGCCGCGTCCAGACCCTTGTCGAGATAGACAGCGCCGATCACCGCTTCGAGGGTGTCGGCGAGGATGGAAGCCTTGTCCCGGCCACCTGTGCCCTCTTCGCCCCGGCCGAGCCGGATGAAGGAGCCGAGGTCGAGCTCACGGCCCACCTCCGCAAGCGCACGCGAGTTGACCACCGCGGCCCGCAACTTGGCCAGCTGGCCTTCGGGCAGGTCGGGGTGGGTCGTGTACAGCGTGTCCGTGACCACGAGGCCGAGTACGGAGTCCCCGAGGAACTCCAGACGCTCGTTGGTCGGCAGACCGCCGTTCTCGTACGCGTACGAACGGTGGGTCAGTGCACGCACCAGAAGGGCGGACTCAAGTTTGTACCCGAGCCGCCCTTCCAGAAGGGTGTGGGACGAGGCTGTGTTCTCCGCCTTTTTCTTGGCGCTGACTTCCGCCTTGGCGTCGTCCGCCTTCTTGGGGCTAGACACAGTGCCTCTCACCAGCCGCTCAGACCTCGAGGACCTGGCGCTTGTTGTAGGTGCCACAAGCAGGGCACGCGATGTGCTGCAGCTTGGGCTCGTGGCAGCGCTCGCACGCAACCAGGGTGGGGACCGCAGCCTTCCACTGCGACCGGCGGTGGCGCGTGTTGCTGCGCGACATCTTCCGCTTCGGAACAGCCACGGCTACTTCTCCTGCTTCTCGTCGGCGTGCGCTGATGGAAGCGCGCCGCCGCCCAACTCGTCCTTCTCGCCATCTTCGAGTGAACCGGCGAGTCCTTGCAGTGCCGCCCAACGGATGTCGACGGCGTCATGATGGTGGTCCGGGTCGTCCGCGAGCCGGGCTCCGCACTGGGAGCACAGACCCGGGCAGTCGTCCTGGCACACCGGCTGCATCGGCAGTGCGAGCACCACCGCATCACGCAGCACGGGTTCGAGGTCGAACAAGCCGTCCTCGATGAAGAGCGTGTCCTCGTCGTCCTCGGCGTCGTCGGCCGGCTCCGCTTTCACACGGCCCCGGTCGTCGGCGTCAGGGTACGAGAACATCTCCTGGAAATCCGTGTCGAGCTGCTGCTCGACCGGCTCCAGACACCTTACGCACTCCCCCTTGGCCAGTGCATGGGCGGTGCCTGTGACAAGCACCCCTTCCATGACCGACTCCAGACGGAGGTCGAGCTTCACCGGGGCGCCTTCCGGCACTCCGATGACTCCCTGCAGACCGAGGTCCTTGGGAGCGTCGATCTCACGGGTCAGGCGCTGCAGCGCACCGGGACGCCGCCCCAGCTCGTGTGTGTCGAACACGAGAGGGTTGCGGTGGTCGAGGCGGGCGTTCAGAGCCATTCCTGCTTTCGATCTCGAAACTCGGGGTACTGCCCTCGGTGGTTCCCGGGCAGCGGTGATCGCGGACGTGCACACGACCGAAGAGCCAGGATACTGGACCTTTCGCTCTCGGCCCAATCCGGTGCCCACGCCCCTCGCGGGGCCCCGCCGCGCTTGCGGTCAGCGCCCCTGTTCGTACGCCCGCAGCTGCTCCGCGCTGATCATGGTGGTGTCGAAGAGACTGGTCTCGTCGAGCGCGTTCTCCTGCGGCTGGGGCGTCTGGGGAGCCTGGGCGTACCCCTGCTGCTGCCCGCTCTGGTCGTACGCGGCCTGCTGGTCGTACCCCTGCTGCGGGTAGGCGGCGTACGGGTCGGCGTTCTGCTGGTAGCCGTACCCGTCGTGCTGCCCGTACTGCTGTTGCTGGTAGCCGTACGGGTCGGCCTGCTGCTGGTAGGCGTACGCGTCCTGCTGGGCGTACTGCTGCTGGTGGGGCGGCTCCGCCGGGGGCTGGGGCTGGTCGGCGGCCCGGGGCCTGGCGGCCTGCTCGGGGATCTCCGCGAGGCCGTCCAGGTACTCGGCGTCGGTGGTGTGCTGCCCGGTCGGCCCGTCCTCGCCGAAGGCACCGAGGTCGCCCAGGTCGTCGCTGGCGATCCGGCCGTGCAGCTTCTGGCGGCCCCGGCCGACCGCGTCCAGGGTCTTGGCGAGGACGGCCTCGAAGGCGCCGAGCTTGACGTCGACGTACTGGTCGGCGTTGTGGCGCAGGGTCTCCGGGTCGAGGCTGCGCTCGGGGGCGTCCTCGTCCTCGTAACCCTGCTCGTCCGTGCCGGGTCCGGTGCCGAGCAGCTTCTCGCGGCCGCGGCCGACCGAACCGAGGGTCTTGGTGAGGACGACCTCGAAGTTGGCGAGCTTGGAGTCGACGTACTCGTCGGCCTCGGCGCGGACCTCCTCGGCCTCCTTGCGGGCCTCGGCGAGGATCCGGTCGGCCTCGTTCTGCGAGCGGCGGGCGACCTCGGTGTCGGAGATCAGCGAGCCGCGCTCGGCGTGCGCGGACTCGACGATCCGCTCGGCCTCAAGACGGGCCTGCTCGACCATCTGCTCCCGGCCGCCGATCAGTTCCTGGGCCTGGGCGAGAGAGCCGGGCAGCGCCTGGCGTACCTCTTCGAGCAGGGAGAGCAGCTCGGCGCGGTTGACCACGCACGAGGCCGACATGGGCATCGAACGGGCGTTGCCGACCGCCGAGACGATCTCATCGAGCTTCTTCTGCACGTCCACCGTGTGCTCGCCACTCTCTACAGCTGTGATGGAGACGGACGGTTCGACTGTACGACCACTCCAGCCCCGCCCGACACCGGATCCCGGACTTGCTCAGTCCGTCTTGAGACGTTCCGTCAGGGCCCCGAGGACCAGCGGCGGGACCAGGTGGGAGACGTCTCCGCCCCAGGTCGCGACCTCCTTGACGAGCGAGGAGGAGAGGAAGCTGTAGGTGGGGTTGGTCGGCACGAAGAGGGTCTCGACGCCGGAGAGGCCGTTGTTCATCTGGGCCATCTGCAGTTCGTAGTCGAAGTCGCTGACCGCGCGCAGGCCCTTCACGATGGCCGGGATGTCGCGCTCCTTGCAGAAGTCGACGAGGAGGCCGTGGAAGGACTCCACCTCGACGTTCCCGAACTCCGCCGTGACCTGGCGGATCAGGTCGATGCGCTCCTCGATCTCGAAGAGGCCCTTCTTGGACTGATTGATCATCACCGCGACGTGCACGACGTCGTACAGCTTGGAGGCTCTGGCGATGATGTCGAGATGTCCGTTGGTAATCGGGTCGAACGACCCGGGACAGACGGCGCGGCGCACTTCAGATCCCTCGCTCTCCGGTCCGGTCATCGTGCGTCTTCGCACGTAGAGGCGGCGCGACCGTACCAAAACGTTCCCTCGCCGTAGCGACGGGAGCGCAGTGCGTCAAAGCCGTCCGGCCATCGGAATTCGCCGCCTCTGGTACCGCGTTCAACGGTGACGAGCGCTTCGCCCGCGAGCCAGCCCCCCGCACGGAGTGTGAGCAGGATCTCGCGAAGATCGTCGTCCGTGACCGCGTACGGCGGATCGAGGAACACGAGGTCGTACGGGGCCTCCGGGACGGCGGTACGGATGATCTGTTCCGCTTTGCCGGACCTCACCTCGGCGCCGGGCAGGCCGAGCGTCTTCACGTTCTCCCGGATCGTGCGGGTGGCTCGGGCGTCGGCCTCCACGAGCAGGGTGTGACCCGCGCCGCGGCTCAGCGCCTCCAGGCCGATGGCGCCCGAGCCGGCGTACAGGTCGAGGACGCGGTCGCCGTCCAGGGGGCCGCCGAGCAGGGACTGCCAGGTGGAGAAGAGACCCTCGCGGGCGCGGTCGGAGGTGGGTCTTGTGCCGGTGCCGGGCGGGACTGCGAGGCGTCTGCCGCCCGCTGTGCCGGCGATCACGCGGGTCATCGCGGGTCCTTGCTGGAGGGGGTGGTCACGGGGTCAGTCTGGCAGGTGGGGGGTCCTTCGCACGGTGGGCGGGTGCGGGTCCGTCGTGGTTGCTCGCGCAGTTCCCCGCGCCCCTGAAAAGCCGGCTCCGCCGTGCCTTTCGTCTCGGTCGGCTGAGAAAGGCGGGGCTGCGCCCCCGCCTTTCTTCTTTCAGCCCGTCTGGGGGCACCTCCCAGCGGTAGCTGGGGGAGATTGAGGACGAGGCCGTTCAGGCCGATGCGGGGGTC
>NZ_JBHWZP010000280.1:0-12537 GCF_042728395.1 Streptomyces sp. NPDC060205 | reverse complement strand
GGCCCCGCGCATCCCCACGGTGCGCGGGACCCGCCACCCCTCGCCCGGGCGATCACCTAGGCTGCAACGGCCAAGTGGACAGGGGCCGTTGAGGCAAAGGGGCGGGACATGGGCGTGGCGATCCGAAGAGCGGGCGAGACCGACCGGGAGGACGTGACGCGGCTCCTCGACGAGGCCTTCCAGGACGACCCGGTGAGCAGCTGGGTCTTTCCCGACGCGGACCACCGGCGGCGTACGCATCCTCTGCTGATGGGGGCCTTCCTCGCCCTCGTGCTCGACGCGGGGTACGTGGACGTCACGGAGGACGGCTCGGCCTGTGCGCTGTGGCTGTCCATACCGGCGGGGGCGCAGGAGGAGGACGAGGAGGGGCCGGCCCAGCTGCGTGAGGCCGTCGATCCCGGCAACGAACGGGTCGAGCTGATCGCCCGGTTGACCGCGGAGGCGCATCCGGCGGGCGCGGCGCACGAATACCTGTGGATGATCGCCGTCCGGCCCGGGCGGCAGGGGGAGGGGCTCGGGACGGCCCTCATCCAGCATGTGCTCGAACGGTGCGACGGGGAGGGGCGCGCCGCGTATCTGGAGGCGAGCGGGGTGCGGAGCCGGGGGCTGTACGAGCGGCTGGGGTTCGCCTTCACGGGCCGGGCGGTCGCGTTGCCCGCGGGGCCGTTCATGTGGCCGATGTGGCGTGAACCGTTGCGCTCGCCGCTGCGGGAATGGTCCGACAGGGCTTGAGGCGTTCTTCGGGTGCGGCGCCGTGGGAGCTGGTCGCGCAGTTCCCCGCGCCCCTCCAGGCCCCTGGCCCAGCGCGCGTTGGAGATCCACACCCTGTGTGTAATGCCCTCGCGGTCGGTGCAGTGGTTCGACTATGAATGGATGGTCCAGTCACGCTGCGGAAAGGGACCGGCTTGCGAAAGCTCACGTATTTTATCGCCTGCTCGATCGACGGGTTCATCGGCGATCCGGGCGGCGACGGGTCGATGATGACGTCGTTCGTGGACGAGGAGTTCTTCGAGTTCCTGAAGACCGAGTACCCGGAGACGCTGCCCACCCACGGCCGCCGCGCGCTGGGCATCGACGACCTGGCGAACCAGAAGTACGACACGGTCGTCCAGGGCCGCGCCAGCTACGACCTCGCGCTGCAGATCGACGTCACCAGCCCCTATGCCCATCTGCGCGAGTACGTCGCCTCACGCACGCTGAAGGAGTCGCCCGACCCGAACGTCGAGATCGTCGCCGACGACCTCGTCGGCAAGGTCCGCGAACTCAAGGCGGAGGAAGGCGACTTCGGCATCTATCTGTGCGGCGGCTCGCAGATCGCCGGCGAGCTGCTCGACGAGATCGACGAGCTGGTCGTCAAGACGTACCCCATCGTGCTGGGCACCGGCATGCCGATGTTCGGCTCCGGCTTTGCGATCAGCGAGTTCACGCTCGGCGAGGTGCGTACGTTCAAGAACGGGGCGGTCGTGCGCACGTACAGCAGGAAGCGCTGATTCCGGGGCTGTCGCCCGGCTGTCGGTCCGACTCCTCCCGCAATATCCTGGAGGTATGGCCAGCGATGAGTCCCTCTGTCCGGTCTGCGAGCAGTCCGTCGACACGGTCGTGCGTCGGCACAAGACCCTGGGCGTCTTCGTGCCCGTGTGGGGTCCAGGACCCTGCCACAACCCCCGCTGCGCGAGCTACGAGGCGGGGGAGGAGCCCGTGCTCATGACCGAGCCGGGCCTGCCGCCCGAGGAGTCCCGCCCCGGCGCGGAGCGGGAATCCTGACCGGCACCGGCTCTCGAAGGCCGGCGGCCGGTCCCGTCACTTGCGCTGGGTGAAGCGCAGCAGGTTGCCCGCGGGGTCGCGGACCGCGCAGTCACGGACTCCGTACGGCTGGTCCATCGGTTCCTGGATGATGTCGGCGTCCGCGGCGAGCAGCCGCTCGTACGTCGCATCGCAGTTCTCCGTGGTGAAGATGACTCCGCGCAGCAGCCCCTTGGCCAGCAGTTCGGCCACCGCCTGCCGGTCCGCCGCCGGTGCGTTCGGGTCGGCCAGGGGCGGCTCCAGGACGATCTCCACGTCCGGCTGGAGCGGGGGGCCCACGGTGACCCAGCGCATGCCCTCGAAACCGACGTCGTTACGGACCTCCAGGCCCAGCACGTCACGGTAGAAGGCGAGCGCCCGGTCGTGGTCGTCGACGGAGATGAAGCACTGAGCGATTTTGAGGTCCATGACCATCACGCTAGAGGCTTGGCCGCCGCCCGGCGCACCGGTCGCGTGTACATCTTCGCCACGCAGGCCGGGATCGCCGCCCCCGGCTCGTGCGACCGTGCCCGGTACGCGCTCGGCGTCTCGCCGACCAGTTCCGTGAAGCGGGAGCTGAACGAACCGAGCGACGTACACCCCACCGCGAAGCAGACCTCCGTGACGCTCAGGTCGCCGCGTCTCAGCAGCGCCTTCGCGCGCTCGATGCGGCGCGTCATGAGATAGCCGTACGGCGTCTCGCCGAAGGCCGCGCGGAAGCTGCGCTGGAAGTGGCCCGGGGACATCAGCGCGGTGCGCGCGAGCATGGGCACGTCCAGCGGCTCGGCGTACTCACGGTCCATGCGGTCGCGTGCCTTGCGCAGCCGGACCAGGTCCTCCGTGGTCATGCCCTCAGCATCCCACGGCCCACCGACAGCGCCCCCGGGACCGGTCCGCCGGGGATCAGTCGGCGGGCTCGGCGAGCGAGAGCTCGCCGGTGCCGTCCAGGACCTCCCGGGCCACGGCCGAGATCCGGCGCCGGCGGGAGCGGGCGTGGTCGCGCAGCAGCGCGAAGGCCTCGTCCACGGTGATCCGGCGCTGCTGGGCGAGGGCGCCCTTGGCCTGTTCGACGAGGATGCGGGACTCCAGCGCGGTCTCCAGCTGTTCGGTGAGCCGCATCTGCCGGCGCAGTTCCCGCTGCTGGAGGATCGGGATGGCGGCGAAGTCGGCGAGGGCCCGGCCCAGCCGGAGCTGTCCGGGGTCCGGTGTGCCGGGTCCGTCCAGGAAGAGGCTGAGGGCGCCGACCACCTCGTCGCGTACGCGCAGGGGCGTCGCGGCGACCGAGTGGAAGCCGAGGCGGCGGGCCCTGCGGGTGAAGCGGGGCCAGGCCGCTCGGGCGTCGGGGTGGTCGAGGGCGATGCCCTCGACGGGGTTGCCGGTGCGCAGGCAGTCATGGCACGGCCCCTCGCCCCAGTCGACGCCGTTCCGTTCGAGGCTGCGGATGCGGGCGTCGGATCCGGTGACCTCCGTCCGGCCGTTTCGGGGTGCGGCGAGGGCGACCCCCGCGGCCGCGATGTCCAGCAGGTCGACGCAGCGTTCGGACAGGGTGCGCAGGAAGTGGATGTCGTCGAAGTCGCCCGCCAGGGTGGTGGCGAGCTCCACGAAAGCGGCGGCCAACCGCTCCTCGCGCGGCTGTTCGGGCATTCCGGCTTCCTCCCCTTGCCCTGTCGTGCCTCTCTCTGCCAGTACGTCCCTCCGGATCACGCCGAGTCGGTCCGTGCCGAGCCGGGTGACGTCGAGCCGGATGACGCCGAGTCGGATCACGATGAGTCGGATCGACTTGCTCCGGTTTCGTTCCGCCGGCCTGTTCGGCTTCGGCCCCGGTCGGCGGCGGCATCAAGCCTACGACTACGGCGGCCCGGGTTCGACGGCAATCACGCGACGAATCGGGCCCGTTCGGTGACTCCCGCCGCACGCCGATCAGCCGGTGCGGGAGCGCCGCCCGCGTGACCGCGACCGGTGCGACGGCCGTCAGGGGGCCTGGTGCCGACGCGGAAACGGCGAGGTGTCGGACGGGTCGGCCACGATCAGGGCGGCCAGGTCGATGAGCTTCATCCGCTTCGTGCGGGCATGGCCGCGCAGGTGATCGAACGCCTCCTGGAGGTCGCAGTCGAGGCGTTCGGCGAGGATGCCCTTGGCCTGCTCGATGAGGACGCGGCTGTTCAGGGCGTTCTGCAGCTGATCGCCGCGGACGAGCGCGTCGCGCAGCACATCGCGATGGGTCAGACCGACAGCCGTGGCGTCGGCGAGGAGCCGGGCCCACCGCATGCCCGACGGCTCCAGCCTGCCGTGCTGGTGATAGAGATCGAGCGCGCCCAGCGCCCGATTCTGATGGGCCAGGGGCAGGGCCGTGACGGCGGTGAAACCCTCGGACAGGGCGCGGCTGGTGAAGCGGGGCCAGCGGGTCCGGCTGTGCGGGTGGGACATCGGAATGTTGGCCAGGGGTCCCTTGCCCCGGGCGATGTCCAGGCAGGGACCCACCCGCGACTCGGCCTGGAGGCACTCCAGCCGGCGCGTGCGTTCGTCCGTCGCGGCCATGCGCCAGGGAGCGCCCTCGGGACCGATCAGACTGCAGGCGGCCGCCTCCACACCGGGCAGGAGGGCCGTGACCCGCGCAAGCCGGCGCAGGAGGTGTTCCTCGCTCTCACCCCGGGTCGGGGCGTCGACCAGAGTGAGCAGATTCGCGGCTAATTCCTGCGACCGGGTGGTGTCGAGAGGTTCGAGGCTCATCTCTTGGTTCCTGACGGCTGGGTGGGGCTGCCGAGCCGGAACGGACGACCCCCCGGGTGCCCGGGCGTGATCGCCGGACCGGGGGGTGTCGTTCGTTCCACACGACAGCCAAGCACATGGCGCCATCGCGCGACTACGGTGAGTCCGTGATGGTCGTATCTTCCGGCGCGCGCCCCTTCCAATGCGCAAAGCTTTACGCGCTGTTGACCCTCTCTCTCCGCGGAGCACGGGGCCCTGTACGGATCGCGTGTCCGCGTCGGCCCATCGCTGCCTCGGCCCGTCGCTGCCGGGTCCTCGCTGTTCGGAGCCGGTGGTACGGGTGTTCCGGTACGGATGTCCGGGCGGGGCGTGAACGGGGGCCCGGCGTGGCACAAGTGAGGGCGCGTCATGCGGTGCCGTCCGGGACGGGACGCACCGCGACCGTCTCTTCCTGAGCGGTTCGGCCCGGGTCATGGCTTCCTCGTCCTCTCGCCGCCGTCCCGCGGCATGCGCCGCCCTCGTTCTCCTTCTCGGGGGCGCTCCGGTCCGTGTTCCGCGGCGTGCCGTGATTCCTGGCCGCGCCGGCGCGCAGCCCACGGGACAGCTCCGCCACGAACGCCTCCCACAGCCGGTCCGTGGGCGGGAATCCCGCGTCGTCAGTCGCCAACAGGTGCCTCCCGTCCGGCCCTTGGCCCTCCGTGCCCGCCCCGGCCACCGAGGGCTCCGCACACCGGAGGTCTCAGGGCCGTGAGGTGATCGCCGTGCAAGCCGTCGGGCAGCCCGCGATGCTCCCGTGCCCGCGGCGGCGGCCGGAGGCCGGGCAGTCGACGTGGCCTCGCGCCGTGCCGCTGGAACAGGCGCCGCACCGCGGGCGGCGGCCCGCCCGCGCCGCACAGCCGCTCCGCGCGCGTGCGCAGCGCGTGGCGGCCACGGGGTGCGCGGTCCGCCGTCCGGGCCGGCCGGGCGCCGGGGCGAGGTGCGCCGCCGAGGGCGAGGGCACCGGGCTCGAACGCCTCGGATATCGGACAGAGTTCCGTGACGGCCCCCGTGCGACCGGTCCCGGCCGGTCCGACCGCGCGGCGCTCGGCGCGGGTCCACGTACATCCGTGCACCCTGGCGTAACCGACCAGGATCCTCATGGGATCGGATCACTCCTTCTTCGGCGTAGGAAATCTGGTGTGGAACGCTCCCGGCGCAGACGTGTTCGCGCCCGTGTTCGCGAGGGGGGCCCGGTGTTCGATCAGTCTTCGACGGGGCGGAACGGGAGGCCGGGACCCGTGCCGGGGCGGGACGGGAAGAGCCCCCGGGAAGGACGGGACTCCCCGGGCGCCCGGGACGACGGGTGTACGCGGCGGGCGCGGTGCGGCGGCCGACCGGTGTACGGCGCACAGGTGCGGCCGGCACGGCGAAGCCGGTCGCCGCGTGCCGGTGCCCCAGGGCGCGCGGCCCCCTTCGCAAGGCCCTCACCTCGGATTCCGCTCATGGGTCGTCGATGCAAGCGGTGCGTCGCCGGGGTCCTGGGCACCGGTCACCCTAAGCCGGTCCGCCGGCGCGGAACAGAGGGTGATCGGCCACTCACGGACGGCACACCGGCGCGGTGGGAGATCGCGGGCCGACGGCCCGCAGGAGTCGCGCGGTACGGAAAGGGGGGCACGGTGGCTGAAACGGTACGGATCCCGGGCCGGGGCGCGTCCGAAGCGTCACGCGTCCGAACCGGGGCGAGCCGGAAGCGGGCACAAGGACGAGACTGGGGGCACGAGTGTCGTGGCGTGACAGGGCGCGACGGGCGGGTGGTTGCCCTCCGAGGCCGCCGGCGTGGGCGATACTTGGCGGATCATGCTGCTGGCCGAGCGACCGGGCGGAGGTGAAGCCGATGCGGCACGAGAACCGTGGCGGCGACAACGAGATGCCCGACCGCATACAGCCCTCCGATCTGGAGGACCGCCGCCGGGTCACCGAGGCCTTCACCTCCCTGGCCTCCTCCAGCGAAGTGCAACGGGTGCCCGAGCTGCTCTGCGCGGCCTGCGTGGATCTGCTGCCCGTCACCGGTGCCTCGATCTCGATCACCGGCAGCAGGACCGCGCGGGCGCTGTGGTGCGCCAGTGACGACACGGCCGCGCGCCTCGCCGAAGCGCAGTACACGCTGGGCGACGGGCCCTGCCAGAGCGCCCTCGACCGGGCCGCCCCCGTGCTCGCGCCGGACCTCACCCAGGGGCCGGACGCCCGCCGCTGGCCGGTCTTCGCCCATCAGGCCGTCGAGCTGGGCGTCCGGGCGGTCTTCTCGCTGCCCCTCGGCGCCGGTGCCCTCGCGATCGGCACCCTCGACCTCTACCGGGACACCGTCGGGGCCCTGTCCCCGCGCGATCTGCGGATAGCGCTGCTGGCGAGGGACGCGGTCACGTTTGCGGTACTGAACCTCGAAGCAGCCTCGGACGGCTTCGTATCCGCGGACGAAGCTGGAGTAGCGTCTTGGGTGGACGCCGCGGAGGCCGACCACGTCGAGGTTCATCAGGCCGTTGGCATGGTCATGGTCCAAATTGGGGTCGATCCCGAGCAAGCACTGGACCGGTTGCGGGCGCACGCCTTCTCGGAGGGGCGGACGGTCACCGAGGTGGCACAGGAGATTCTCGCCCGAACGCTGCGTTTCCGTCCGGAAGCGGACGACAATCAGCACAAGGGCCGCGGTCGGCTCGGCGACGAAGGAGACGGTGACCGGTCATGACCCGTGAAGAGCAGCTCGCCGAGGCGTTCGTCGGGCTGGCCGACACCCTCGCCGACGGGTTCGACCCGGTGGTCCTGCTGGACCGCCTGGCCAGGCACTGCGTCGGCATCGTGGGCGCCGACACGGTCAGCGTCATGATGGCCACGGTCCGCGGCGACCTCCGTACGATGTCGGTCTCCGCCCACACGGCGTCGGCCGAACTGGTCCAGACCCAGACCAGGGAAGGCCCCGGCCGCGACTGCTACCGGACCCGGCTGCCGGTCGACGCCACCCATCTCGACGACCTCGACGGACGGTGGCCGCGCTTCACTGCCCAGGCCCAGGAAGCCGGTTACGGCGCCGCGCACGCGCTGCCGCTGCGGGTCAACCACCAGACCATCGGTTCCGTGAGCCTCCTGCTCACCGCGCCCACCGGCCTCCTGCCGGGCGATCTGCGCCTCGCCCAGGCGCTCGCCGACGTGGCCGCCGTGGCGCTGGTCCACTGGAGTCCGGACCCCGCCCGGCCCATGGACATCCTCACCCATGTCCAGGCGGCCGTCGCCGCCAAGGCCACCGTCGAGATGGCGCAGGGCATGCTCGCCGAGCACGGCAGGCTCGAACCCGCACGGGCGATGGAGGCCCTGCTCGCCTACAGCGGCCGCAACGGCAACCGGCTGACCTCGACCGCCGAGGCACTGGTCCGCCGCACCCTGGAACCGTCCCAGGTGCTCGCCGCCCTCGGATGACCCCCGCCGGTACGAGCCGTCGCGCACGCCCCCTGCGCCACGGCGTGCGCAGGGGCGCCCGATCCATGCAACTACCACCAAGAATCGCCCCGTGTACGGCGTACGCCCTCGTGTGACCGGGCACGATGGTGAGTATCACTTCGGTGCCGCCCAAGACCCTGGTGGCATCCGCCGCGGTCCCCCCAGCCGCGTCCTCACGTCTGCCGTGATTGCTGGAAAGAACACTGAGGTGGGCCATGGGCACCCATCACGTCACCTTCGGTCTGCGCCACCGGACGGCGGGAGACACGCTGTTACTCCTGCCCCGTGGGGAACTGGACGCGTGGGCCGACCAGGAACTGTTCCCGCGGATCGCCGAACTCCTCGACCGTCCCCGTGACCCCGCGCTGTCCGGTGTCGTCGTGGACCTCGGCGCGGTGACCTTCCTGGACGCGGGCGGGCTGCGCCTGCTGGTCCGCCTCAGGAACCGGACGTGCCTGGCCGGCGTCGAACTGCGCCTCGCCCGCACCCCCGCCAAGATCCGTCGGGTGCTGCGTCTCTCCCGGCTCGAACGCACCTTCACGTTCCTCGACGAACCCAGATCACCGTGCGACAAGGCCTCCGGGCGCGGAGTGCCCGCCTGACCGGACAGCGCCTTGCCGGGGCCCCTTCGTCGTACGAGAGTGGGAACGCGCTCCCGCGCCGGGTCCACCCGGTCCGGGGGCGCCGGCCCAGGACCCCGGCAGGCACCCCCACATCGGACGCGATCCGAGTGCGCCCCCGTAGGCGTGCGCGGGCGCCGGCGGAGGGCCGAAGCGTGGACGAACGTCATCCGAGCGGGCCGGAGCGCCGGGCCCGGCCGGCCGAGCAGGACCACCCGGCCCGGCTGACCGAACAGGAGTGCCGGGAGGTCCTGGCCCGTACAACGGCCGCCCGGCTGGCCGTCACCCGCCGCGGTCTGCCTCGTATCGAACTGGTCGGGCTGGTCCACTTCGACGGCGAGCCGGTGGTGCTGCTGCCCGAGGACAGTCCCGTGGCCCGGGCGCTGTGCGAGGTGATCTCCCCGCGCCGGCTCGTCGCGCTGCAGACCGACGATCTGACCGACTTCCGGTGCGAGGTGCACAGCGTCACCGCCGTCGCCCGGCCGCGCTGGATCGTCGGCTTCGACGACGTGCGCGCGTGCCGGCGCATCGCCGAGGCCCGGGGGCTGGACGTCAGGTCCGACACCTGGTTCCTGGCCATGACCCATCCCGTGCTCGTGGGCCGGCGGGTTCCCCTGCGGAGTACGGGCCAGGTGCCGCTGGACCACGCGGGGACGTGAGTCCGGCCTGGCCGAGTTGCGGCAGGCGCGGTGCGTCGACAGCGGTCGCGTCGCGGAGGGGCTGACGGGCCGGGCCCGTCAGGGGGCGGCGCCCTGGGGGTCGCCCGCCGCCGACAGCAGCGGCGCGCTGTGCCGCTCCGGCCGGTGGCCGCCGGCGTCCGGGACCGGGCTCCGCGGCGAGCCTGGCATGCCGGGCAGCGGCACGGGGCGGCGGGCCGCGAGACGGCCCGCCGGGCGGTGGCCGCAATGGCCGCAGCAGGGCGCACCCTCCAGGGTGTAGGGCGACGGGACACTGCGGCCGTCGCAGGAGAAGTACTCCCACTCGTGACCGCGCCCGTCCATGAAACGCTGCACGTCGTAGTCGAGGGCCCAGCGGTCCTGGCACTGGCCGCAGGTGAACTCGACCCGCTCCACAGCCAGTTCGGTGATCATGCCGTCACCCCTCCCGCGTCATCGTTCTCTATACTCCGCCGACCACGGGGTTGACAACGATCAGCTCACCTTCTTTTCCCTCCCATGGGGAGGTTCCCTGTACGCGCGAGGAACGGAGAACGACCGCACCCGGACCGCGACGGACGCCGGGTACGGCGGCCTGCGGACCGGGTGCGGTCGTGAAGGCGCTGCGGTCGAAGCAACCGCAGACACACAAAGCGTGACGCGAGGTCAGGCCTTCTTGGTCTCCCAGAAGATCTTGTCGATCTGGGCGATGTAGTCGAGAGCCTTCTGGCCCGTCGCCGGGTCGGTCGAGGCCTTCGCGGCCGAGAGGGCCTTGAGGGCGTCGTTGACCAGCTGGTGCAGCTCCGGGTACTTCTCGAAGTGCGGGGGCTTGAAGTAGTCGCTCCACAGCACCGAGACGTGATGCTTGGCGAGCTCGGCGCGCTGCTCCTTGATGACGGTGGCGCGGGCCTGGAAGTGCGGGTCGTCGTTGGCGGCCATCTTGTCCTGGACGGCCTTCACCGACTCCGCCTCGATGCGGGCCTGGGCGGGGTCGTACACACCACAGGGCAGGTCGCAGTGTGCGCTGACCTTGACCTTGGGGGCAAACAGGCGGGAAAGCATTGAGCTGTCCTTCCTCGTGATCGTCTTCTCAGGTGGGACATTACTCCGTGAGGGACGGGTTTTCGCGAGTGCCCCCATGGGCTTAGGACAAAAGTCCAGGGTCAGACTGGGACTCGTGGAGGATAGGACCGGGGAGGTGCCGGGATGCCGGAGCTGTCGCAGGAGACCGAGCGCGGGAGGGGCGTCCTGCCGTTCGGGGCCGCCGAGGTGACGGGGCCGTCCATGACGCCCACGCTGCTGCACGGGGATCAGCTCCTCGTGCAGTACGGGGCCAGGGTCAGGCCCGGTGACGTCGTCGTCCTGCGCCATCCGTTCCAGCAGGACCTGCTGGTCGTGAAACGCGCGGTCGAGCGGCGCGAGGGCGGCTGGTGGGTGCTCGGCGACAACGCGTTCGCCGGCGGGGACAGCAGGGACTACGGAACCGTGCCCGAGGATCTGGTCCTCGGGAAGGTGCGGTTCCGCTACCGGCCGCCCGAGAAGGGCCGGCGCTCGCCGTTCGCGGTCGCGCGCTGGCTGTGGTCGGCCGCCCGGCCGGTGCTCTCCGGCCGGTCCTCCGCCTCCAGGCGCTTGCGGGCGCGGTAGGCGGCGACGTTCGCCCGGGTCGCGCAGCGGTCCGAGCAGTAGCGCCGGGAGCGGTTCGTCGAGGTGTCGAGGTAGGCGTTGCGGCACGGCGGTGCCTCGCACAGGCCGAGGCGGTCCACGCCGTACTCGGTGAGGTGGAACGCCAGGCCCATCGCGGCGATCGCGGCGTACCCGGCGGTCGCGTTCGACGGGTGGTCCGCCAGGTGCATGTGCCACAGCGGACGGCCGTCGTCGTCCCGGAAGTCATGGCCCGAGATCTGCGGGCTCACCGGGAACTCCAGCAGCAGGGAGTTCAGCAGGTCCACGGCGAGCGTCTCGTCGCCGCCGTCGGCCGCCTCGAAGACCGCGCGCAGCCGGGCCCGTACGCCGCGGAAGCGGGTCACGTCCGAGTCGTTGGCGCGGCGGGCCGCCGACGAGTTGCCCCCGAAGAGGTCACGGACGGCCTCGACCGAGGTGAGCGTGTCCTTGCCCCGGGCCGGCTCCTCGCTGTTGACGAGACGGACGGCGTAATCCGAGTAATAGGCCAGTTCCACTTGTAGTCCTTACGAGGGCGCTCTATGGTCGTGGTGCGGGCACGTAATGGCTGATGGTGCTTCCAGGGTATTACATCCTGGAGTCGAAAGGGGCTTTCATGACGACCACCCTCGGGTCCGACTGGCAGGCGTGGCAGGAGAGCTGGGACCGGCAGCAGGAGTGGTACCTCCCGGACCGCGAGGAGCGCTTCCGGGTCATGCTCGACATGGTCGAGGCCCTGGTGGGCCCCGAACCACGGGTCCTGGACCTCGCGTGCGGTACGGGAAGTATCACGGCCCGGCTCCTCGAAAGGTTCCCGAAGGCGGTCAGTACCGGAGTCGATCTCGATCCCGCGCTCCTGACCATCGCCGAGGGCACGTTCGCCGGCGACGACCGGGTCACGTTCGTCACCGCGGACCTCAAGGACCCCGAATGGGTCTCCCTGCTGCCGTACGACTCGTACGACGCCGTCCTCACCGCGACCGCGCTGCACTGGCTGCACAGTGAGCCGCTTGCGGTGCTGTACGGGCAGGTCGCCGGGGTCGTCCGGGAGGGTGGCGTGTTCATGAACGCGGACCACATGGTCGACGAGACGACTCCGCTGATCAACGCGGCGGACCAGGCGCAGCGGCATGCGCGGATGGAGACGGCGAAGGCCGCCGGTGTGCTCGACTGGGCGTCGTGGTGGCAGCTGGCCGCCGCGGATCCGCTGCTCGCGGAGCCGACGGCTCGGCGCTTCGAGATCTACGGGGAGCATGCGGACGGGGATACTCCGTCTGCCGCGTGGCATGCGGGGGCCCTGCGGGCGGCGGGGTTCGTGGAGGCGCGGGAGGTGTGGCGGTCGCCGTCCGACGCGCTGGTCCTGGCCGTCCGGTAGCCGACTCTCTCGCCCCCGCCGCCCCTACCCGTTCCCGTCCACACATGGGGGCTGCGCCCCCTCGCCCCCTTTTGTCCTCAAACGCCGGACGGGCTGGAACTGTGCACGTCGGGCGGGCTGAAGCTGTGCACGCCGGGCGGGCTGAGGTACCCAGGGGCGCGGGGAACTGCGCAATCTTTTGGGCTCGCCCCCACCGGACCCGCAGGTGACCGTCAACCCGGCGGCAGCCGCACGCGGAGGGGGGCGGTACGGGAAACCCGTACCGCCC
>NZ_JBHWZP010000279.1:0-12565 GCF_042728395.1 Streptomyces sp. NPDC060205 | reverse complement strand
GTGCGGTCGGCCGGGGTGATGTTTCACGTGAAACATCACCCCGGCCGACCGCACTCGCCTGCTCTCAGTTCTGCTCCGCCCACCACTCCTTGAGCGCCGACACTGCGGCGTCGTACTCCATCGGCCCGTTCTCCAGACGCAGTTCCAACAGGAACTTGTAGGCCTGGCCGATGGCCGGGCCCGGTGCGATGTCCAGGACCTTCATGATCTGGTTGCCGTCGAGGTCGGGACGGATCGCGTCCAGCTCCTCCTGCTCCTGGAGCTGGGCGACGCGCTCCTCCAGACCGTCGTAGGCCCGGGAGAGGGCAGTGGCCTTGCGCTTGTTCCGAGTCGTGCAGTCGGAACGGGTCAGCTTGTGGAGACGGTCCAGGAGCGGCCCCGCGTCACGGACATAGCGGCGGACCGCCGAGTCCGTCCACTCGCCGGTGCCATAGCCGTGGAAGCGCAGGTGCAGCTCGACCAGGCGCGAGACGTCCTTCACCAGCTCGTTGGAGTACTTGAGCGCGGTCATCCGCTTCTTGGTCATCTTCGCCCCCACCACCTCGTGGTGGTGGAAGGAGACCCGTCCGTCCTCCTCGAAGCGACGCGTCCGCGGCTTGCCGATGTCGTGCAGCAGCGCGGCCAGGCGCAGGGTGAGGTCCGGGCCGTTCTCCTCCAGCGCCATCGCCTGCTCCAGGACGATCAGCGAGTGGTCGTAGACGTCCTTGTGCCGGTGGTGCTCGTCCCGCTCCAGACGCAACGCGGGTAGCTCGGGCAGCACGCGGTCGGCGAGCCCCGTGTCGACGAGCAGCGTCAGCCCCTTGCGCGGATGCGCGGAGAGGATCAGCTTGTTTAGTTCCTCACGCACACGCTCGGCCGAGACGATCTCGATGCGGTCGGCCATGGCCTTCATCGCCGTGACGACCTCCGGCGCCACCTCGAAGTCGAGCTGCGCCGCGAAGCGCGCCGCCCGCATCATCCGCAGCGGGTCGTCGGAGAAGGACGACTCGGGGGTTCCCGGAGTCCGCAGGACACGCGTGGCGAGATCGCCGAGCCCGCCGTGCGGATCGATGAACTTCTTCTCGGGAAGCGCCACGGCCATCGCGTTCACCGTGAAGTCACGGCGGACCAGGTCCTCCTCGATGGAGTCCCCGTAGGACACCTCGGGCTTGCGCGAGGACCGGTCGTACGCCTCGGAGCGGTAGGTCGTCACCTCGATGTCGAAGCTCTGCACGACATCGTTGACCCGCGCGTCCTTGTGCGCCCCCACTGTGCCGAAGGCGATACCCACTTCCCACAGCGAGTCGGCCCAGGGCCGCATGATCTTCAGTACGTCCTCGGGGCGGGCATCGGTCGTGAAGTCCAGGTCGTTGCCGAGCCTGCCGAGCAGGGCGTCCCGGACCGAGCCGCCGACGAGGGCGAGAGAGAACCCGGCCTCCTGAAAACGGCGGGCCAGTTCATCGGCGACGGGGGACACCCGCAGCAGCTCGCTCACCGCGCGGCTCTGCACCTGACTCAGTGCACTGGGACTGTCTTCGTTGGCGTTCGACACAACAGAAAAGGTTACGTGGCCCCGATGCCCGAGGGCGCCTTCATTAAAAGTGCACAGGTCCCGCCCCTTGTCCAGGGTGGGGACACTGCCCCAGATACGACCACATAGAGGGACAGCCGGGCCGCTTCTTCCGATCTTGTGGAGCGGACCGCGGCACTTACCCTCGGCGCGCATCGTTACCATGCGTGGACGCACATTCCGACGACCACTGACGACGACGAGGGACGGGCGAGCGCGTGGCCGAGGCGGCAGACTTCCAGGGGACCAGTCCCTCACCTGCCCGCCGGTGGCTTCGGCGCACGGGAGCACTGCTCGCCGGGGCGCCTCTGCTGGCCGGCGTCCTACAACTGCCCACTTCTTCGTCCTCGTATGCCGCTGAGCCCAGCGCCGCTGCCGAGGCCACCGGTTCCCGCACGGTCGACGTCGCGCTGGACTCGCTCAGCCCGAGCGTCCCCTCCGACGGTGACACGCTCACCGTCTCCGGCAGGATCGTCAACAACGGCAAGCAGGCCGTCACCGCAGCGCACGTCGGACTGCGGGTGGGCCCGACGCTGAACGGCCGCTCGGCCATCGACGACGCCGCCAAGAGCAACCCCTACGCGGGCTCGGAGGTCGGCGGCAAGTACGTGGCCGAGTTCGCGAGGCTGGCCCCGGGCGTCCCGCAGACCTTCACCATCGCCGTCCCCGTCGACAAGCTGGACCTCGGCTCCGACGGCGTCTACCAGCTCGGGGTCACGCTCACCGGCCGGACCACCGCCGCGGCGTACGACCAGATCCTCGGTATCGAGCGGACCTTCCTGCCGTGGCAGCCGGAAGCCGCGGACACGAAGGCCAGGACCACCTACCTGTGGCCGTTGATCTCCACCTCCCACATGACGGCCGAGACGGGCTCGAACGAGCAGCAGACCCCCGTCTTCGCGGACGACGACACCCTGGCCGCCGAGCTCTCCCCCGGTGGCCGTCTGGAACAGCTCCTCAGCCGCGGTGAGGACCTCGACATCACCTGGGTCATCGACCCGGACCTGCTCGCCTCCGTGGACGCCATGACCCGCAGCTACCGGGTGCAGGTGAACGGCTCCAGCACGACGACCACGGCCGGCACACACCAGGCGGTGGCCAAGCAGTGGCTCAGCAAGCTGGAGAAGGCGGTCGAGGGCGAGGAGGTCGTCGCTCTCCCCTTCGCCGACCCCGATCTGGCGTCCCTGGCCCACCACGGCACGAAGGTGACCGGATCCCTGAGCCATCTCAAGGACGCCACCACCGCGGCCACGATCACCGTGGAGTCGGTCCTTCATGTGACCCCCAGCACGGAGTACGCCTGGCCCGTGAGCGGAGCGATCGATCCGTCGATCGTGAAGGTCGCGACCTCGGCCGGCGCCGACACGGTGCTCTCGCGCAGCGACAGCCTCCAGGAGACCGGCGCCCTGCCGTACACGCCCTCGGCGGCCCGGCCCATCGGCGGCGGCACCACGGCGGTCGTCGCCGACGCCCGTCTGTCGACGGCTTTCGAGGGCGACATGACGGTGGCCGGCAACTCCACGCTCGCCGTGCAGCGGTTCCTGGCGCAGAGCCTGATGCTCACCCGCCAGGCGCCGGACAAGCAGCGCAGCGTCGTGGTCGCCCCGCAGCGCATGCCCACCGCCAGCCAGGCCCAGACGATGGCACAGGCGCTGACGGCGCTCCAGGGCGGTAACTGGTCGGAGTCCGCCGAGCTGTCCGCGGCCACCAAGGCCAAGCCGGACGCGGGGGCCACCACCCGGGTGCCGTCGGCGTCCGCCTACCCCCGCTCGCTGGCCAAGCAGGAACTGTCGGAAGAGGCCTTCGCGCGAATCGAGGAGACCCAGAAGAAGCTCAACAGCTTCCAGGTGATCCTCTCCGACAAGTCCCGGGTGGTCACCCCCTTCGGGCGGGCCATGGACCGGTCGATGTCCACCTCCTGGCGCGGCCGTGCCGACGAGGCCGAGGCGTACCGCGAGGGTGTGCTGAACTACCTCATCGGCCTCACCGAGGGCGTCGGCCTGATCGACAAGTCCGAGGCCAAGCTCTCGGGCCGCAGCGCCACGATCCCGGTCACCGTGCAGAACAACCTCGTCCAGGGCGTCGACCACTTGGTGCTGCGTCTCACCTCCACACAGCCGAGCCGCCTCAGCATCGGCGACGGCGACTTCCAGGAGCAGAAGGTCGCGGTCGCGGGCGGGCACAGCCAGTCGGTGAAGTTCACCACCAACGCCCACGCGAACGGCCGGGTCGGGGTGATCGCCCAGCTGTACACCGAGGACGGCCAGGCGTACGGGCCGCCGGTCGCCTTCGATGTGAAGGTCACCGAGATCACGGCCACGGTGATGCTCGTCATCGCCGGCGGTGTCCTGCTGCTCGTGCTCGCCGGGTTCCGGATGTACACGCAGCGCAAGCGGGAGGCCGCCCGTCAGGCCGCGCTGGAGCCGGACGCCGTCCCCACGGACGACTCGGCGGAGCACGCCCCCGCAACGGACGCGGCGAGCGCCGACGCGAAGGACGCGGACGCCCAGAATGCCGACGGGACGGAGGGCGGCCGCGACCGGGCGGCCACGACCGAGTCGAACGCATCCGACCCGGAGCACCCGAGTGACCCTTCACCGGACACCGCACCGGAAATCACCGACCCGTCCGGCACGGGTGAGAGAGTGGACCGTTGAGCGATGTCGTGGCCGGTGGGCCCGGGGACGATGAGGTGGGGTAACCATGAACGCGCCGTACGACGGTGACCGCGGTCAGGGCGCGGGAGGCTCCGGCCACCCCGACGGCCCTCCGCAGGGCCCGCCGGATCCTGGCGAGGTGCCTCCGCAGCCCGCGGGCGAGGTGTACTTCCAGGACGCCTACGCCCAGGACCCCTACCGGGCCCAGGACCTGTCCGCCCAGGACCCGGTCACCGAGGCCCTCTACGACCGCGCCGCGCATCCTCCGCCGCCGCCCGGCACGTACCCGCCCCAGCCTCCGCTCTACGCCCAGCCGCCCCAGTCCCCGTACGCCCCCGACCCCCGTGTGTGGGCACAGACCCCGGCGCCCGAGCCGGAGGGTCCCACCCAGTACCTGCCCTACGGGGACGATCCCCGTACGACGCAGTTCGTGGGTGTCGACGACCTGGTGACCCAGGCCGGCGAGGAGCGCCACGAGCCGGACGCGTTCGCCCATCTCTTCCGCGACCAGCAGCAGGGCGGCGTCCAGCCCCCCGCCGGGCCGCCCAGCGTTCCCCCGCCCGCGCGGGAGCCCGCTGCGGCCACTGTTGCGCCTCCCGCGCCCGCGGCAGCCCCCGCCAAGAAGTCCGGGGGCCGTGCGTCGGGTCTGCTGAAGTCGAGTGCCGTGATGGCGGCCGGCACCATGGTGTCCCGTCTCACCGGCTTCATCCGCTCCGCGCTGATCGTCGCCGCGCTGGGCGTCGGCCTGCTCGGTGACACCTTCCAGGTCGCCTACCAGCTGCCGACGATGATCTACATCCTGACCGTCGGCGGCGGCCTCAACTCCGTCTTCGTACCGCAGCTCGTGCGGGCCATGAAGGACGACGAGGACGGCGGGGAGGCGTACGCCAACCGTCTGCTGACTCTCGTCATCGTGGTGCTCGGCCTGCTCACCGCACTCGCGGTGCTCGCCGCGCCCCTCCTGGTCCGCGCGCTGTCGACGCGGGTCGCGGGCGATCCGGCGGCCAACGACGTCGCCGTCACGTTCGCCCGCTACTTCCTGCCCACGATCTTCTTCATGGGCGTCCACGTGGTGATGGGTCAGATCCTCAACGCGCGCGGGAAGTTCGGCGCGATGATGTGGACCCCGGTCCTGAACAACATCGTCATCATCGTGACGCTCGGACTGTTCATCTGGGTGTACGGCACCTCGGGCAGCTCGCACATGGAGGCCGCGACCATCCCGCCGGAAGGCGAGCGGCTGCTCGGCATCGGCGTCCTGCTCGGTCTCGTCGTCCAGGCCCTCGCGATGATCCCGTACCTCCGTGAGACGGGCTTCCGGCTGCGGCTGCGCTTCGACTGGAAGGGCCACGGACTCGGCAAGGCGGCGATGCTCGCCAAGTGGACCGTGCTCTTCGTCCTGGCCAACCAGGCCGGCGCGATCGTCGTGACCCAGCTGTCCACCGCGGCGGCCGGCAACGGCTCCGAGAGCAAGGGCACCGGCTTCGCCGCCTACGCCAACGCCCAACTCATCTGGGGTCTCCCGCAGGCCATCATCACGGTCTCCCTGATGGCCGCCCTGCTCCCGCGGCTCGCGCGCTCGGCCCACGAGGGCGACACCGGCGCCGTACGCGACGACATCTCCCAGGGGCTGCGCACGACGGCCGTGGCGATCGTGCCGATCTCCTTCGGCTTCGTCGCACTCGGCATCCCGATGTGCACGCTGATGTTCGGCGCCTCCGGGACCAGCGCAGCGACCAACATGGGGTACATGCTGATGGCCTTCGGCCTCGGCCTGATCCCCTACTCCGTGCAGTACGTCGTGCTGCGGGCCTTCTACGCGTACGAGGACACCCGCACCCCCTTCTACAACACGGTCATCGTGGCCGTCGTCAACGCCAGTGCCTCCGCGCTCTGTTTCCTTCTGCTTCCCTCGCGCTGGGCGGTCGCGGGCATGGCCGCCTCGTACGGGCTCGCCTACGCGATCGGCGTCGGGGTCGCGTGGCGGCGGCTGAGCAAGCGGCTGGGCGGCGACCTGGACGGCGGACGCGTCCTGCGCACCTACGCGCGGCTCGCGATCGCCGCGGTACCGGCCGCACTGCTCAGCGGCGCGGCCTGCTACGGAATCAGCAAGTCGCTGGGACAAGAGGCCGGAGGCTCGCTCGTCGCCCTGGTCGTCGGCGGTGTCGTACTGCTCGGAGTCTTCTTCGTCGCGGCGCGACGGATGCGCATCGAGGAACTGAACGGAATGGTGGGCATGGTCCGCGGGCGCCTTGGGCGCTGAGAGCGGGGTAGGCGCACAACCATCGTCCGCGACCGCGTGTCGTGCAGAGGGACGGACTGTGGGCACAATTGGCTTTGGCGTCGGACAGCGCGCAACGAATGGGGAGGCAGGAGCGACGGTGGCGGAACGGAGCACGGCTGCCGTCGACGTGGCGGACAGCAGCGGCGATGAGCCGCTGACCGCGAAGGCGGACCAGTCCACGGCCGACGGGGTGGCCCAGAACCGGGAGCGGGACACGGACAGCTCGGAGAGCACAGAGGCACAGGGGAGCGGGGGGAACGAGAGCCCCGGCAGGACTTCACCGCCCGAGTTGCACAGTGGGCACAAGCTCGCCAGACGCTATCGCCTGGAGGAGTGTGTCACCCGTCTGGACGGTTTCAGCAGTTGGCGTGCGGTGGACGAGAAACTCCGCCGTGCCGTCGGTGTGCACCTGCTGCCCGCCGACCATCCACGAGCGCGTTCCGTCCTCGCGGCGGCCCGCTCGTCGGCCCTGCTGGGCGATCCCCGGTTCGTCCAGGTCCTGGACGCGGTCGAGGAGAACGACCTCGTCTATGTGGTGCACGAATGGCTGCCCGACGCCACGGAGCTGACGACGCTCCTGGCCGCCGGAACGCTGGAGGTGCACGAGGCGTACCAGATGGTCAGTCAGGTGTCCCAGGCGATGGCGGCCGCGCATCGCGAGGGGCTGGCGCATCTGAAGCTCACCCCGGGCGCCGTGCTGCGCACCTCGTCCGGTCAGTGGCGCATCCGGGGTCTCGCCGTGAACGCCGCGCTGCGCGGCATCACTTCCGACACCCCGCAGCGCACCGACACCGAGGCGATCGGTGCTCTCCTGTACGCCACGCTCACCCAGCGCTGGCCGTACGAGGACGACGCGTACGGACTCTCCGGGCTGCCCAAGGGCGTCGGCCTCATCGCGCCCGACCAGGTACGCGCGGGTGTGCACCGCGGTATGTCGGAGCTCGCGATGCGCGCACTGGCCAACGACGGCGCCACCGCGTCCCGTCAGGAGCCCCCGTGCACCACGCCGGAGGAACTGGTGAAGGCGATCGGCGAGATGCCCCGCATCCGTCCGCCCGAGCCGACGTTCGCGGCACCGCCCGAGTATCAGCGCACGACGTACCAGCAGGGCAACTACGGCCGTCCGGCGCCTCATCCGGGAGCCACCCAGGCGATGCCGGCCCCGCTTCCCCCGCTGCAGACCCGCACCGGCAAAGCCCTCAAGTGGGCCGTGTCCGCGCTGTTGATCGCCGCGCTGGGACTCGGCAGCTGGCAGCTCGCCGACGCGCTCATGGATCACGGCAAGTCCGACGAGACCGGCGACACCCAGATCACGGACGGCAACGACAAGAGCAGCGAGAAGGCGAAGCCGGCCAGGCCGCTCACCATCCAGAGCGCCGCGGAGTACTACCCGGACGGCAAGCCCCAGCACGCGAACGACGTGGGCCTGACGTACGACAAGGACAGCTCCACGTACTGGCGGACCTATTCCTACCGCGGCGGTCCCAAGCTCGCGCCCTTCAAGGAGGGCGTCGGCATCGTCTACGACCTCGGATCCGAGAAGGACGTGTCGGCGGCCTCGATAGGGCTGTACTACGCGGGCGACCACACCACGGCCACGCTGTACGCGGCCAACTCGTTGTCGTCCTCGCAGAGCCTGAGTTCGATGAAGAAGATCGCGGACGGCACGACCAGTACGACGGACTTGAAGATCTCGGCCAAGAAGGCTGTGAAGACCCGGTACGTTCTCGTCTGGATCACGGCGGTGCCGAACGCGGCCGGCGACCAGTTCAGTGGCGCCGGGTACAAGCAGGCGATCACCGACGTGAAGTTCACCGGCTGAGGACCGACCGAGGGGGAGGGGGTTCGATGGCGGACGGCGCCTACAGCGAAGTAAGCGATCAGGACCTCCTCGCCCGTCACGTCGAAGGTGATCCCGATGCCTTCGGCGAACTCGTACGACGGCACCGCGACCGGCTCTGGGCCGTGGCCCTGCGGACACTCGGCGACCGCGAGGAAGCCGCTGACGCCGTCCAGGACGCTCTCGTCTCCGCCTACCGGGCCGCCCACACCTTCCGCGGCCAGTCGGCCGTCACCACCTGGCTGCACCGGATCACGGTGAACGCCTGCCTGGACCGGGCCCGTAAGACGGCATCCAGGAAGACCTCCCCCGTGGACGACACGGAACGCCTGGAGCAGCTCCTGGAGCCGCACGAGTCGGCCTCCGCGCCGGCCGAGCGCAATGATCTGCACCGTGAGCTGCTGGCCGCTCTGGGCACCCTGCCCGCCGACCAGCGGGCCGCTCTCGTCCTGGTGGACATGCAGGGCTATCCCGTGGCGGAGGCCGCCAGTCTGCTCGACGTGCCGACCGGCACGGTCAAGAGCCGCTGTGCCCGTGGCAGAGCCAGGCTTCTCCCCCTGCTCAAACATCTGCGCACCGACGGCGGGAGCGACAGACCGAGCAAGAAGTCGGGCGAGGGAAGGAACCGTACGCAGGGGACATCCGTCCCACCCGCAGCGGGACCACATGACGGACCAAGCGATTCAGCGGCTGTGAAGGGCGGAGGTGGGCGAGCGTGACATCCACGACCGACACGGCCGGGCACCCGGACGTCACGGAGATCTCCGACCTCACCGAAGGTCTGCTCCCCCCTTCCCGTTCAGCCGATGTACGACGTCACCTGGACGACTGCACTCTCTGCGCCGACGTGTACGACTCGCTGGAGGAGATCCGCGGCATGCTCGGCACGCTGCCGGGCCCTCTGCGGATGCCCGACGACGTCGCCGGGCGTATCGACGCCGCTCTCGCTGCCGAAGCACTGCTGAATGCCACAACGCCCGGCGCCTCTGGTGCGGGCGCCCTGTCGTCGGTGAGCGGATCCCCTTCCTCGGCCGACGAGCGCGTGGGCATGCCCGGCAGCGACGGCAGCGGCAGCGGCAGCGGCAGCGGCAGCGGCAGGAATGTTTCACGTGAAACATCGACCGTGACGGACCGCCCCGCAGGACACCCTCGTGCCGCCACCGGACCGGGTCGTACGAACCGCCCCCGTCGTGGTCGCCGCGGCACCGTCGTCCTGGGCGCCATGTTCACGGCTGCCGCGCTGGGCCTCGGAGGCCTGCTGATCCAGGCAATGGGCGGCGACGGCACAGACAACGACCCGCCCTCGGCATCTCCGCAGCAGAGCGACTCCACGAACACCTTCGCCGGGGAGAAGCTGGAGAGCCAGGTCGCGGATCTCCTGGCCAAGGCGGAGGAGGAGAAGGGCACCGGTCCTCGCAGCTCCCGCCCCCAGGGCACCGCGTCCACCGATGGGCCGAAGGTCCTCAACACCCCCTCGGTGCCCAGCTGCATCTTGCAGGGGATCGGCCGTGATGCGATGCCGATCGCTTCCAAGGAAGGCTCCTACGAAGGCACGGACGCGTATCTCGTCGTGCTGCCCGCCGCCACCGACCTGACACGGGTCACGGCGTACGTCGTCGACTCCGCCTGCATGAACAAGCCGTCGGCTTCTGGCAAGGTCCTGCTGGAGCACACCTACCCGCGCAACTGAGTCTGCTCGGCTCCGTCAGGAACGGCGACGGCGCACTTCGCCCTGACCCAGGGCTCCCCCTCGCGGTGACTCGTCTTCGTGTGCCCGGACACAGTGGGAATGCGCGCCCCTTAGGATCCGTTGGGTGGGGTGAGAGTTCCGAGAGAAACTCCCCCGGTCGTACGTAGCAGTCCCCAGAGACGAGGAATCAAGCCGTGACCGACGTCCGTAACGTGATCATCATCGGCTCCGGCCCCGCCGGCTACACGGCGGCGCTCTATACCGCGCGCGCGTCACTGAAGCCGCTGGTCTTCGAGGGCGCCGTCACCGCGGGTGGTGCCCTCATGAACACGACCGAGGTGGAGAACTTCCCCGGCTTCCAGGACGGCATCATGGGCCCGGAGCTCATGGACAACATGCGGGCACAGGCCGAGCGCTTCGGTGCCGAGCTGATCCCGGACGACATCGTCTCGGTCGACCTCACCGGTGAGATCAAGACCGTCACGGACACCGCGGGCACCGTCCACCGGGCGAAGGCCGTCATCGTCACCACCGGCTCGCAGCACCGCAAGCTGGGGCTGCCGAAGGAGGACGTGCTCTCCGGACGTGGCGTCTCCTGGTGCGCGACCTGTGACGGCTTCTTCTTCAAGGACCAGGACATCGCCGTGATCGGCGGCGGCGACACCGCCATGGAGGAGGCCACCTTCCTCTCCCGGTTCGCCAAGTCCGTGACCATCGTCCACCGGCGCGAGACGCTCCGCGCCTCCAAGGCGATGCAGGAGCGTGCCTTCGCCGACCCGAAGATCAAGTTCGTCTGGGACAGCGAGGTGGCCGAGATCCAGGGCGACCAGAAGCTGGCCGGCCTGAAGCTGCGCAACCTCAAGACCGGCGAGACGTCCGAGCTGCCTGTCACCGGCCTGTTCATCGCGATCGGCCATGACCCGCGCACGGAGCTCTTCAAGGGCCAGCTCGACCTGGACGAGGAGGGCTACCTGGAGGTCCAGGCGCCCTCGACCCGCACGAACCTGACGGGTGTCTTCGGCGCCGGCGACGTCGTCGACCACACCTACCGTCAGGCGATCACCGCGGCCGGCACCGGCTGCTCCGCAGCTCTCGACGCCGAGCGATTCCTCGCCGCCCTCGCGGACGGCGAGCCTGCGGAGCCCGAGAAGACCACTGTCTGACCCCCATCCGCCCCACCGCACCAACCAGTTAAGGAGCCCGCCGTGGCCGGCACCCTGAAGCACGTGACAGACGACTCTTTCGAGCAGGACGTCCTGAAGAGCGAGAAGCCCGTACTGGTGGACTTCTGGGCCGCTTGGTGCGGTCCGTGCCGCCAGATCGCGCCGTCCCTTGAGGCGATCGCCGCCGAGTACGGCGACAAGATCGAGATCGTCAAGCTCAACATCGACGAGAACCCGGGTACGGCCGCCAAGTACGGCGTCATGTCCATCCCGACCCTGAACGTCTACCAGGGTGGCGAGGTCGCCAAGACCATCGTGGGTGCGAAGCCGAAGGCCGCGATCGTGCGGGACCTTGAGGACTTCATCGCCGAGTAATACGGCAAGCCGTCGCTCGCGGGCGACGATGTTTCACGTGAAACATGAATGGGCCGACCCGGACGGGTCGGCCCATTCCGCATGTCCAGCACGGTTCCCGCTCCACACCCTCTACAACGGGCGCAGGGCTGGTTCCTTCTGTACGGCCCCCAGCAACCGGTCGAGCGCCAACTCCACGTCTTCCTTCCACGAGAGCGTCGTCCGTAGCTCCAGACGCAGACGCGGGTACGTCGGGTGCGGCCGGACGGTCTTGAAGCCCACGGCCAACAGATGGTCGGCCGGAAGGACGCAAGCGGGCTCCTTCCACCGGGCGTCCCCAAAGGCCTCGATGGCTTTGAAGCCTCGCCGCAGCAGATCCTTGGCAACCGTCTGGACCATCACACGCCCAAGCCCCTGCCCCTGGAACTCCGGCAGGATGAAGGCGGTCATCAACTGGATCGCGTCGGGCGACACGGGGCTCGTGGGGAATGCCGTGGAGCGCGGAACATAGGCCGGCGGCGCGTACATCACGAAGCCCACGGGAGCGTCGTCCACATAGACGACCCGGCCGCAGGATCCCCACTCCAGCAGAACGGCGGAGATCCACGCCTCCTTCTCCAGGTCGGGAGTGCCTGCCTTTACTGCGGCCTGGCCGCTGACTGGGTCCAGCTCCCAGAAGACGCACGCGCGACAGCGCTTGGGAAGGTCCTGAAGGTTGTCCAGCGTGAGCGGTACGAGCCGGCGCCCCATGAAGGCAGTTCCTCGCTTCCCTCGCCCGCGGCATCGCGAGCGGCTGTCAGAGCGCTCCGTTCCCTGAGCAGGCTGCCGACGAACCCTCCGACTGCACCTAGCCCCAGACCCGCGCTCACCAGTCCTGTGCGGCTCACCGTTCGCATGGCCTCCGCCTCCCCACAGAAGGTACTGCCAGGTGAATGCGCCATACCCGAACGCATCGTATCGACGATGCGATTCCATCGATACCGACAGAAAGCAAAGAGCGGGCCGTGTTCCGGTACACACCGGACACG
>NZ_JBHWZP010000278.1:0-12680 GCF_042728395.1 Streptomyces sp. NPDC060205 | reverse complement strand
GAGGGATCCCGCCGGGCCTTCGGTGTGTGCAGGGGCAGTCTCAAGGGGGCACTTTCAAGGAGTCATCCGGTACGAGTCACCCGGTAGAAGTCACCCGGTAGAAGTCACCCGGTAGGAGTCGGCCGCCCGCAGGGCGCGCCAGCACGCCACCAGGCTCCGGGCCTGCACGTTGAGGTAGTGGCTGTGCCGCAGCAGCCGCGTCAGCTGGTCCATCGTCAGCCAGCGGTAGTCGGGGTGGCCGGGGTCCTCGGGGACGTCGCTGTCCACGATCAGATAGCGGTTGCGGGCGTGGAAGAACCGGCCGCCCTCCTCGGAGAGCACGGCCTCGTAGCGGATGCGCTCCGGCCCGGCGGCCAGTACCTCGTCGAGGTGGCGGGGCCGGGCCGCGGGCGGCAGCCAGCCGTAGCTGTCCGGCACGCACTGCACGGTCGGCGCCAGTTCCACCACGTCCGCGTAGCCCGGCTCGGTGCGGGCGTGCATCAGGACGTGCGGCTCCCCGCCGATCTCCCGGGTCAGGAACGCGATGACGCCCGTGCCGCGCGGCTCGATCATCGGCTGGCGCCAGGTGCCGACCTCGCGTCCCGCGGCCGTCACGGAGACCCCGATGACGTCGAAGAAGCCGCCGCTCTCGTGCGAGTAGCCCATCTCGCCGTGCCGCCATTCGTCGAGCGCGTTGAGGGCGATCCGCTCGGTGTGCACCGAGGCCAGCGACCGGGCGCCGGCGATCCAGCTCAGCACGTCGGTCATCCGGTGCAGGGCGCCGTCCGGCCCCGCGGCGTGCGGCAGACACGCCAGGACGGTACGGGCGTCCATGTTGATGATGTCGTCGCGCGACAGCAGCCGGTACAACTGCCCGAGAGTGAACCAGCGGAAGCCCTCCAGGACCTCCACCTCGGTGGTCGTCTCCACCACCATGTTGCGGTTGCGCTTGCGGTAGAACCAGGCGCCCTGCTCCGACTGCCGGACGTCCGCGAGCACCCGGTGCCGCGAGGTGTCCCGGAAGTAGTCCACGTACGGCACGGGCTTGCCCTTGTGGACGCCGGTGTAGTTGCTGCGGGTCGCCTGCACGGTGGGGGACAGCTGCAGTCCGCCGGGGTTGCCCGGTTCCGCCTTGGCCTGCATCAGGAAGTGCGGGATCCCGTCGAACTCCTTGACCAGGATGCCGAGGATGCCGACCTCGGGCTGGTCGATGATGGGCTGGTCCCACCAGGGCACCGCGTTGGCGGGATCGTGCACCCGAAGGCCGTGGACCGTGAAGAACTTGCCGCTGCGGTGCCGCAGATCACCGGTGACCGGTGTCTGGTACCACTGGTCGAGGGCCGCCAGCGGTATCCGCTCGGCCGTCGTGTAGATCTGCTCCCCGTACTCGGCGAACCAGTCGTCGAATCCGGCGAGGTCGGTCCGCGGGCTCTCCACCGCCGCGGCCGACCTGGCGAAACGGGCCGTCACATCGGCCATCTGAACTCCTCGTCGTGGATGGAAGCGTGGAGGGGGGTACGCGGAGTGGTGTACGCGGCTCGCCCGGTGCGGCGGTTCAGTCGGCGGGGGTCTGCCAGGTCGCCCGCATCGCCTCGGCCAGCGTGATCCTCGGCTTCCAGCCGAGCAGTTCGCCGGCCAGCCGGATGTCGGCCAGGGTCCAGCCGCCGCCCTTGCTGGCGATGGGCCCGTCCTCGACCCGGATCGCCTGCGGCGGCAGGCCCGAGGCGGCGACCAGCAGGTCCACCAGCTCGCGCATGGCGGTGGCCTCGCCGCGGCCGATGTTGACGACCCGTCCGGTGGCCGGTGACGTCACGGTGAGGACCACGGCCTCCGCCAGGTCGCGCACGTCGATGAAGTCCCGCCGCGCGTCCGCGACCCGCAGCGTCACCGGGTCGCTCGCGTCCGCGCCGCGCAGCCGGTCGACGACCGCCCCGAGGAAACTGGCCCGGGTGGTGCGCGGTCCGCACACGTTCACCGCGCGCAGCACCAGCCCCTCCACCCGGCCGGCCCGGGTGGCGTCGAGCACCAGCTCGGAGCCGGCCAGCTTGGTCCGCGCGTACATGGTGGCCGGCCGGGGCTCCAGGTCCTCGCCGATGGCGAGCGGCTCGGCCACCGGACCGTACTCGTGGATGGAGCCGACATGGACCAGCCGCGGGCGGTCGTCCATCAGGGTCACGGCCTTCACCAGCCGCTCGACCAGGGTGATGTGGGCGTACCGCATCTCCTGTTCGGTCGTGCCCCAGCCACCCGTCACGTTGACCACGGTGCTCACCCGGTGCCGGGTGAGCAGCCGGGCCAGCTCGGCGGGCGGGACCGCCGCCACGTCGAGGCCGGCGAAGACGTGCCCCGCCGCGGCGGGGCCGCCGCGCCGGGCGACGGCGAGCACCTCGTGCCCCTCGCGGGCCAGCGCGGCGCTCACGCAGCGGCCGACGCAGCCGGTGGCCCCGAGCACCGCGACCCGGGACCCCTCGGCCGGCGGCCGGCCGTTCAGGGCCGCCACAGTGCGGCCTCGATCCGGCGGCACTTGTCGTACTCCGGCAGGCCGCCCTCCGCCCGCACCTGGGCGAGCAGGGGCGCGGCCGTGTCCCGCGCGGACAGCAGGGGCGCCACGTCCGTCGGGATGGGCAGGCCGAGCGCCGGGTCCAGCGGCGACAGGGACAGCTCGTGCTGGGCCTCGTAACTGCCGGAGAGCATGTACGACATCACCGTGTCGTCCTCCAGGGCGATGAAGGCGTGGCCGACGCCGACCGGGAAGTACATGGCGCCGAAGGTCTCCTGGTCGAGCACGGAGGAGTCCCAGCGGCCGAAGGTGGGCGAACCCACGCGGATGTCCACCACGATGTCGATCGCGCGGCCCCGGGCGCAGTACACGTACTTGGCGACGCCCGGCGGGGTCACCGTGTAGTGGATGCCCCGGACCGTGCCGCGCTTCGACCTGCTGTGGTTGGACTGCGCGACGGGGAAGAGGGGATGGCCGAGGGCCTCCACGAACGCCGGTTCCTGGTACGGCGAGGTGAACAGGCCGCGGTCGTCCTCGAAGACGGGCGGGTTGAAGGCGTACGCGCCGGACACGGCGAGTTCGCGGAACTTCACGGCGGTGGTCATCTACAGCTCCCCCCGGACGGTGCCGCCGGTTGTCGCGGCGGGCTTCGCGCGGTGTTCCGCCACGAGTTTCTCCAGCACCGGGACGATGTCGTTGGGGCTCGGCGTCCCCACCATCTCCCGGCGGATCCGCGCGCAGTTCTCGGCGAACGACGGCTCGTCGAGCAGCCGCAGCACGTGGTCGCGCAGGTCCTGCGCGGTGTAGTGGTCGACGTCGTGCAGGTACAGACCCGCGCCCGTCTTCTCCAGCTGCTTCGCCTTGTGGATGGTGTCCCACACCATGTCGGGCACGATCAGCTGCGGGACCCCGTGCGCGAGCGCGGTCTGGAAGGTGCCGCTGCCGCCGTGGTGGATGACCGCGGAGCAGGTCGGCAGCAGCGCGTTGAGCGGGACGAAGTCGACGGCCCGTACGTTGTCGGGGAGTTCGAGACCGGCGAGCTGCTTCTCGTTGAGGGTCGCGACCACCTCGACGTCCAGCTCCGCCAGCGCCGAGACGAGTTCGCCGATCGAGGCGCGGTCGCCGTCCAGCACCTCGCGGTGGGCGACGCCCAGCGTCAGACAGACCCGGCGCTTCTTCGGCGGCTCGTGCAGCCAGTCCGGGATGACGGCCTGGCCGTTGTAGGGGATGTACCGCAGCGGGACGAAGGGCTGCCTCACCGGGAAGCGCATCGACGGCGGCACCGGGTCGATCGTCCACTGCCCGACCGCCACCTCCTCCTCGAACTCGGCGCCGTAGCGGCCGAGCGTCCAGGTCAGCCACTCGCGCAGCGGATCGTCCCGCTGCTCGGGCAGCCGTTCCGCCTGGAGGTCGAGGAAGGTCTCGCGCATCCGGCCCAGCAGGTCGAGGCCGAACAGCAGCCGGGCGTGGGCGGCGCCGGTGACCTGCGCGGCCACCGGTCCGGCGAAGGACAGCGTGTCCCAGACGACCAGGTCGGGCTGCCACTCGCGGCTGAACGCGACCAGGTCGTCGATCATGCGTTCCGGGCAGGAGTTCTGGAAGGCCATCGCCGTCATCGAGGTGAACACCCCGAGGACGTGGTCCCAGGTGAGCATCTCGGGACGGGTCTCCGTCATGTCCATCCCGGCTTCCGCCTGGCTCTCCATGATCTCGGCGTCGTCGCCCAGGCCCTCGTTGACCCGCTGCATCTGCTCCTCCAGGAGCAGCGGCTCACCGACGCACACGGCGGTCAGCCCGGTACGGGTGATGTCCTCCGCCAGGTCCGGCTGGCTGGCGATCCGGACCTCGTGGCCGGCGGTCTGGAGGGCCCAGGCCAGCGGGACCTGGGCATGCATATGGGACTTCGCGGCGAACGTGGTGAACAGGACCTTCATCGATCTCCCTCTTCGCAGAGCAGATGGTGGCGTGCGGCGTGTCTCACTGCCCGTCGTGGCCGACGTACCGGTGCTTCACCAGCCAGCCGGCCCCGTCCGCGGCTCCGTCCTCGCCCCCGTCGGCGACGAGGACGTCCTGGCACGACGTGCTCAGCCGGATCTGTGGAGCGGCGCCCGCCGCGGTCGACACGACCAGGGCGTCGTAGCCCGTGCGCACCGAACCGTCCGGGAACCGCCAGGCCGCCGGCAGGCCCAGCCAGTGCCGGCGGACCGTACCGGCGGGCGCCGCGGGCCGGCCGCGCACCGCCGCCGCGATGGCCGCCCGGCCGCGCACCGGCTCGGCGAACGAGCTCTGGTCGAAGGCCCCGTCCTCGGTGAAGGTGTCCGCCCAGGCGTCCCCCTCGCCCTCGTCGAGGAGCCGCATCTGCCGGGCGTAGAACCGCTGGATCGAGGCGTACTCGGCGGGCGGCACCGCTTCGGACCTCGCCCGCCCCTCCGCGTACTCCTTGGCGTGCCGCATGGTGATCGTGCTGTTGCCGCCGAGCGCGTCCCGGATGAAGGTGCGGGCGTCGGCGGTGGTGGCGTCGGCGCCGAGGACCTTGGTGACGGCCGCGGCGTTGACGACCACGGTGTGCCGGGAGACGGCCACGCAGCCGGACGGGATCTCCCGCACCGTCCACTCGCCGGTGTGCACCGACATCAGGGCCGGGGTCTGCAGCTGCTTGTACGAGATCCGCCCGTCGGGCAGGCAGATCCGCACCGAGGCGGTGGTGTGCGTCGAGCCGTCGGGCGTGCGGGTGTCCATCTCCAGGTGCTGGACGTCGGGCGTGTCCTCCTTCAGCAGCACCCGGGCCACGTGCGGCAGCCGCTCCTGCCACGCGCCCGCGTCGTGCAGGAAGTCCCGTACCTCCTGGGCCGGGGCGTCGATGCGCACCGAGTCCTCGAAGGTGTACGGGGCCTCGTCGGTGCCGGTGCGCAGCGCGGCGGACTCCAGCGCGGCCAGCTCGGCGCCGCTGTTGCGCTCGATCGCCTCCAGGATCCAGCTGACGTTGCGCTCCAGGCCGTCGACCGCCTGGAAGTCGTGCAGCAGCCGCACCCGGCTGCCGCCGTCGGGTAGCGCCTCGACGATCCACTCGCCGCCCATCGCGGCGACGGGGTCCTGCGAGACCTCCTGGCGGAAGCGGATCCGCAGCCCGGCGCGGTCCAGGGTCCGCCGCGAGGTCCAGGACTTGACCTCGCCGTTGGCGGTGGCCCAGATCCGCAGCCGCTCCTCGTCGTCCGACCGCTCCAGATACTCCACGTGCAGGCTCGGCGGGAAGACGAACGGCCAGTCCTGCGCCCGCTCCACCAGGCCGAAGACGGCCTCCGGGGCCGCGGCCACCGTGATCGTGTGCTCGGTCCTGTGCGTCTCGTGCTGTATCTCGTGCCGCGTCTCGTGCTGCGCCTTGTGCGCCATGCTGATCCTGATCCCCTCTGTCCGCCCGGTCCGCCCGCCCCGGGCTGTCCGCCCGCGGGCGCGCACGGCCGGGCCCGCTGTCAGTAGTTGCCGAGCCCGCCGCACACGTTCATCGCCTGGGCGGTGATCGACGCGGCCGTCGGGGAGAGCAGATAGCCGACGAGCCCGGCGACCTCGTCGGGCGTGGAGTAGCGGCCGAGGGGGATCTTCGCCTCGAACTTCTCCAGCACCTCGTCCTCGGTGATGTCCCAGGCACCGGCGTAGCCCTGGCGCACGCGCTCGGCCATCGGTGTCTCGACATAGCCGGGGCAGACGGCGTTGACGGTGATGCCCGTCTTCGCCAGCTCCAGACCGAGGGCCTTGGTGAAGCCGACCACGCCGTGCTTCGACGCCGAGTACGGCGCTCCCAGCGCCACGCCCTGCTTGCCGCCCGTCGAGGCGATGTTGACGATCCGTCCGGTGCTCAGCTCCAGCATCCCGCCGGTCGTCAGCACCTCCCGGGTCATCCGGAAGACGCTGTTGAGGTTGGTGTCGATCACGTCGAGCCACAGCTCGTCGGGTATCCGCGCGGTGTGGCCGCCGCCGCTGCGGCCGGCGTTGTTCACCAGGACGCCGACGGGGCCGAACCGGTCCCTGGCCTCCTGGACGAAGGCGCGTACCCGCGCGGTGTCCCGTACGTCGCAGGAGGCGCCGTCGACCTCGTGGCCGGCCTCGCGCAGCTCCTTGACGGTGTGGGCGACCCGGTCGCCGTCGCGGGCGCAGATGAAGACCCGCGCCCCGCCCTCGGCCAGGCTCCGGGCCACGGCGAGACCGATGCCGCTGGTGGCACCGGTGACGATGGCGACGCTCTCTGCTGCTGGCGGCATGACGGCTCCTCAGCGGTCCCTGCGGGGGTCTGTGACGGGTGTCTGTGGTGGGTGACGGCTGTCCGTGGTGGGTGTCCGCTCCGTATGCCGGACGACAGCGAGGGTTTCAGCGGCCGCTCGAATCGCGCTCGACCCACGGCCCGGCCCGGGCTCCAGCGGCCTTCCACCCGCCTGCGAGACCAGGCACGCAGCGTGGAACGACACGAACGACCGCACGATGTCAAGCGATGCCGGGTCACACGAACGGGTCAAAAACAGACCTGGCAACACCGGGCAATACCGGGCAACACCGTTGAACGAGGAGGCCATTGATGACGGATCACGAGCCAGACGCCAAGGAGGCCGGCGCCGTGACCTTCGTGAACACCTTCACCGTGCACGCCGAACCCGAGGTGTTCGAGAAGGAGTTCGCGCGGACGTCCGAGTTCATGGCACGGCAGCCGGGCCTGATCCGGCACACGCTCTCCCGGCACGCTGAGCGGCCCGGCCAGTACGTCAACGTCGCCGAGTGGCGCGACGTCGCCTCGTTCCGCGCGGCCGTCTCGCACGCCGACTTCCAGCCGCACGCGGGCGCGCTGCGGGCCCTCGCCGAAAGTCGGCCGGAACTGTATCTGGCCCGGCTGCGCCGCGACGGCACGGCGCCGTCCGAGGGGCCGGCGTCCGGGAGCCCCGCGCTCGACGGGGCGGCCGGCGCGGGGGAAGGGATATGACCGCCCGTCGGGTGGTGATCACCGGCCTCGGAGTGATCGCCCCGGGCGGTGTCGGCACGAAGGCGTTCTGGGAGCGCATCGTCTCCGGCGTCTCCGCGACCCGGACCATCACGGCCTTCGACCCGGCGCCGTTCCGCTCCCGGATGGCCGCCGAGGTCGACTTCGACGGGGCCCGCCACGGACTGTCGGTCCGTGACACCGCCCGCCTCGACCGCGCCTCCCAGTTCGCCCTGGTCGCCGCCCGCGAGGCCATCGCCGACAGCGGCGTGGAGATCGACGGGAGCAACGCGCACCGGACCGGCGTCAGCCTCGGCTCCGCCGTCGGCTGCACGCTGAAACTGGAGGAGGAGTACGTCGCGCGCAGCGACGGCGGCACGCAGTGGCTGGTCGACCACGCGGCGGGCACCCCGTACCTGTACGACTACTTCGTACCCAGCTCGATGGCGGCGGAGGTCGCCTGGGAGGCGGGCGCCGAAGGCCCGGCCGCGCTCGTCTCGGCGGGCTGCACCTCCGGCCTCGACTCGCTGGGCCACGCCGTCGAACTCATCCGTGAGGGCAGCGCCGACATCATGATCGCCGGGGGCAGCGACGCCCCCATCGCGCCGATCACCGTGGCCTGCTTCGACGCCATCAAGGCCACCTCGCCGCGCAACGACACCCCCGACCATGCCTCGCGGCCCTTCGACCGGACCCGCAGCGGCTTCGTCCTGGGCGAGGGCGCCGCCGTCCTCGTCCTGGAGGAGCGGGAGTCGGCCCTGCGGCGCGGGGCCCAGGTGTACGCCGAGATCGCCGGCTTCGCCGCGCGCGCCAACGCCCACCACATGACCGGACTGCGCCCCGACGGCCTGGAGATGGCCGCCGCCATCACCGGCGCGCTCGACGACGCCCGCCTGGACCGCGAGGCCGTCGGCTACGTCAACGCGCACGGCACGGCCACCCGGCAGAACGACATCCACGAGACGGCCGCCATCAAGCACAGCCTGGGCGAGCACGCCCACCGGGTGCCGGTCAGCTCCATCAAGGCGGTCATCGGCCACTCGCTCGGCGCCGTCGGCTCCATCGAGGCCGCCGCCTCCGCCCTGGTGATCCGGCACGGCGTGCTTCCCCCCACCGCGGGCCTGCACGAGCCGGACCCCCAACTCGACCTCGACTACGTGCCGTTGACCGCCCGCGACCAGAACGTCGACACCGTGCTGACGGTGGGCAGCGGCTTCGGCGGCTTCCAGAGCGCGATGGTGCTCACCGCATCCGAAGGGAGGCGCCCATGACCACCGCGCCCACGACCGCCGGGCCGACGACGACCGCGTCCGGGACCGCCAGAGCCGTGGTCACCGGGGTCGGCGTGCTCGCGCCCAACGGCATCGGGGCCGAGGAGTACTGGGCGGCGACCCTGCGCGGCGAGAGCGGCATCGCCCGCATCACCCGCTTCGACCCGTCCTCGTACCCCTCCCGGCTGGCCGGTGAGGTCACCGGGTTCTCCGTGCGCGACCACATCCCCAGCCGGCTCGTCCCGCAGACCGACCGCACCACGCAGTTCGCCCTCGCGGGCGCCGACTGGGCGCTCGCGGACGCCGGGCTGAGCGCGGACAGCCTGCCCGCGGACGAGCGCGGGGTGGTCACCGCCAGCGCCTCCGGCGGCTTCGAGTTCGGCCAGCGCGAACTGGGCCACCTGTGGGGCAAGGACCCCAAGCACGTCAGCGCGTACATGTCCTTCGCCTGGTTCTACGCGGTCAACTCGGGCCAGGTGTCCATCCGGCACGACCTGCGCGGGCCCACCGGGGTCCTCGTCACCGACCAGGCGGGCGGCCTCGACGCGGTCGCCCAGGCCAGACGCCGTATCCGCAGGGGCACCCCGCTGATGCTGACCGGCGGCATGGACGCCTCGCTGTGCCCGTACGGGCTCGCCGCGCAGATCTCCGCCGGGATCCTCAGCGAGAGCGAGGACCCCACCCGCGCCTATCTGCCCTTCGACGCCGCGGCCGACGGCCATGTGCCCGGCGAGGGCGGGGCGATCCTCACCCTGGAGGACGCGGACCGGGCCCGGCAGCGCGGGGCACGGGTCCACGGGGAGATCAGCGGGTACGCCGCCACCTTCGACCCCCGCCCGGGCTCGGGCCGCCCGTCCAACCTGGAGCGGGCCGTGCGCGGGGCACTGGACGACGCCGGACTGCGGCCCGGGGACATCGCGTTCGTCCTCGCGGACGGCGCCGGCGAACCGGAACCCGACCGCGTCGAGGCCCAGGCCCTGACCGCGGTCTTCGGGCCCGGCGGTGTACCCGTCACGGTCCCCAAGACCATGACGGGACGCCTCTACTCGGGCGCCGCGCCGCTCGACCTGGTCACCGCCCTGTTCGCCCTGCGGGACGGCCTCGTCCCGCCGACGGTCCACGTCGAGGAGACCACGGGCCACGACATCGACCTGGTGACCGGCGCCCCGCGGCCCGTCACCGAAGACGCCGCGCTGGTCGTGGCGCGGGGCCGCGGGGGCTTCAACAGCGCCATGGTCGTCCGCGGTCCCTCGGCGGCCTGAAACCCATCCACCATCACCCCACCTGGAGACGTCATGTCCGTTTTCACCACCGAAGACCTCTTCAAGATCATGCGTGAGTGCGCGGGCGAGGAGGAGGCGGTCGACCTGTCGAGCGCCGCCGCCGAGCAGGAGTTCGCCCTGCTCGGCTACGACTCGCTGGCCCTCATGGAGGCGATCAGCAGGGTCGAGCGCGGCTACGGCATCACGCTGCCCGAGGAGACCCTCGGCGAGGCGCTGACCCCCACCGCGTTCGTCGCCGCCGTGAACGCCGCGCTCGCCGACCGCATGCCCGCGGCGGGGGCCGCCTGATGACCGAGGCCGGCGTCGGCGCCGGGGAGGCTCCCGCCGTGGAGAGCCCGGCGCCGGACATCCGGATCGCGGGCTGCGCCGTGTGGCTGCCGCCCCGCACGCCGGTCGCGGACGCCGTCGCGGCCGGACTGTGCGACGAGGCCCTGGCCACGACCACCGGCATGCTGTCGGTGGCCGTGGCGCAGGACGAACCCGCCCCCGAGATGGCGGCCCGCGCGGCCCGGACCGCACTGGAGCGGTCCGGCTTCGGACGAGCAGGTCTCGACTCCGGGTCCGGGTCCGGGTCCGGCACGTGGTCCGGGTCCGGGGCCGGGGCCGGTACGGGATCCGAGGCCGGGCCCGGCTCCGGTGAGGGTTCCGGCTCAGGCTCCGGCTCCGGCGACGTGTCGCTGATCCTGCACGCCAGCTTCTTCTACCAGGGGCACGACCTGTGGGCGCCCGCCTCGTACGTCCAGCGCACGGCCGTCGGCAACCAGTGCCCCGCGATCGAGGTCGGCCAGGTCTCCAACGGGGGCATGGCCGGACTCGGGCTCGCGGTCGACCATCTGCGGGCCGGCCCCGCGGCCGGGGAGCCGGACCGCCGGGTCCTGCTCACGACCGGCGACGCCTTCCGCCCGCCCGGCTTCGACCGCTGGCGCAGCGACTCCGGCACCTTCTACGGGGACGGGGGCACCGCCCTCGTGCTGTCCTCGCGGGAGGGGTTCGCCCGGATCCGGGGCCTGGCCACCGTCTCCGTGCCGGAGCTGGAGGGGATGCACCGCGGTGACGACCCGTTCGGCCACGCCCCGTTCAGCCACCGGCCGGTGGTCGACCTGGACGCCTGCAAGAAGGACTTCCTGGCCACCCACCGGGTGCCCCGGGTGATCGCGGCGAGCGGCGCCGCGCAGGACGCCGCCGTCGAGCGGGCCCTCGCCGCCGCCGGGGTCACGCTCGCCGACGTCGACCGGTTCGTCCTGCCCCACCTGGGCCGCAAACGGCTGCGGGCGGGACACCTCGCCCGCTTCGGCATCGCGGAGGAACGCACCACCTGGGAGTGGAGCCGCGGCATCGGGCACCTCGGCGCCGGTGACCAGATCGCCGGATTCGACCACCTGGTCTCCTCCGGGAGCCTCGGCGCGGGGGACCTCGTCGTGTGGATGAGCGTGGGCGCCGGGTTCACCTACTCCTGCGCGGTCGTCGAGATGCTGGAACGGCCCGCCTGGGCGGCGACGCCATCCACGGGGGCCACGGCACCCACGACACCGCCGGGAGAGGCCGCATGACCGCCGAACGCCCCCTGCCCGTGGCCCTGCTGCTCCCGGGCCAGGGCTCCCAGCATCCGCTGATGGCCACGGGCCTGTACGGGTACGAGCCGGTGTTCACCGAGGCGATGGACGAGTTCTTCGACGCGGCGGGCCCCGAGGGCGGTCCGCTGCGCGAGGACTGGCTCGCCGAACGGCCCGCCACGGAACTGGACCACGTCACCCGCTCGCAGCCGCTGCTCTTCGCGGTGGACCTCGCGCTCGGCCGGCTGGTGCTGAGCTGGGGCGTACGCCCGGCCGCCCTGCTCGGGCACAGCATCGGGGAGCTGGCCTCGTCGGTGCTGGCCGGGGTATTCAGCACACGGGACGCGGTGTGTCTGGTGCTCGACCGGGTCGGACGGCTGGCGAAGGCCCCGCCGGGCGGCATGCTCGCGGTCGCCGCGTCCACGGCCGAGGTGGAGCCGTATCTGGGCGGGGACGTGGTCGTGGGCGCGGTCAACGCCCCGCGCCAGACCATCCTGGCCGGCCCCGACGGACCGCTGGACAAGGCCGGCCGGGCGCTGGGGGAGGCCGGGTTCGTCTGCCGCCGGGTCCCCTCCCTCAGCGCCTTCCACAGCCCCGTACTCGAACCCGCCTGCCGGGGCGCGGCCGAACGCTTCGCCGCGGTCCGCAGGAACACGCCGACCGTGCCGGTCCACTCGGCCTACACCGCCGCCCCCTTGACGCGGGCCGACATCGACGACCCGTCCTTCTGGGCGCGGCAGCCGGTGGCGCCGGTGCTCTTCTGGCCCGCGCTGGAGGGGCTGCTGGCGACGGGCGACCACCTGCTGCTGGAAGTGGGACCCGGGCAGGGCCTGTCCCAGGTGGCCCGCCGCCACCCGGCCGTCCGGCGGGGCACGAGCACGGTGGTGTCCCTGCTGCCGGCCCGCCCTGGCCCACCGGAGGCGGACCGGGCCGCGGTGGGGGCCGCCGCGGCGCGCATCGCGGGGGCGGGCTCCTTGACCGCCCGTGCCGCCACGTCCCGGGGCGCCCCGTCCTCGGCCCCGGCTGTCTGACGGCACGTCCCCGCGCGACCCGCCCCGCGCGACCCGCCCCGCGCGGAGCGCCGTGCACGGTCCCGCGTACGACGGACGCCCCGCCCCCGGTCATTGCACG
>NZ_JBHWZP010000277.1:0-12747 GCF_042728395.1 Streptomyces sp. NPDC060205 | reverse complement strand
CCCCTAGGTACCCAGGGGCGCGGGGAACTGCGCAGCGGGGGGTTGGGGGCGGAGCCCCCAGGGGGTGACCGGCATATGCAGCGTCCCGGTATGCGGACAGTGGTGTTGCGCCGGAGTGATCGTGTGGCAAGATGCTGGCAGGTCATGAGTGACAGTCAACAGGCCCCGGCCGACTGTCCGGCAACCCTCCGTCCGTGGCGGGGTGCCCCGGGTGAAGACCAGGTCGTAGGCAGTGAGGTCTACGGCAAGCGCGGACCCCTCGCCGCTCGTCAGGGCGGATGCACCAGGGGTCCTGGTCGTTCGAGGGAGCCTTTCATGAGCAAGCGAATGCGATAGGGCGCAGAGCCCCACTTCCGCGTACCCCCTTCACCTTTCCCGTGCTGAGCCCTGTCCGCTCGCACGGTGATGTCGCCTGCCTCTCACAGGAGCTCGCCATGTCTGTCTCCACCGCTGCCGCCGACCGGACCGCCCACTGTGACACCGACACCTCGGCATCGCTGCCCGTGCTGGGCCGGGACGTCACCGTTCCGCTCGTGACGGGCGGCGAGGTCACCTACGCGGCCCTCGACTACGCCGCCAGCGCCCCCGCCCTCCAGCGGGTCTGGGACGACGTGGCCGCGTACGCCCCCTACTACGGCAGCGTGCACCGCGGGGCCGGATATCTGTCCCAGCTCTCCACGGATCTCTTCGAGAACGCCCGCCGGACCGTCGCGGAGTTCCTCGACTGCCGCGCCGACGACGAGGTGGTCTTCACCCGGTCCACCACCGACTCGCTGAACCTCCTCGCCGCCGCTCTGCCCGCCGACTGCCAGGTCTTCGTCTTCGAGACCGAGCACCACGCCTCACTGCTGCCGTGGCAGGACGCCCGCGTCACCTACCTCAACGCCCCGCGCACCCCGGGCGAGGCCGTCGCGACGCTGGAGAAGGCACTGGCCGGCCGCGACCCGTACGGCCCGGCGCTCGTGTGCGTGACCGGCGCCTCGAACGTCACCGGCGAACTGTGGCCCGTACGCGAACTGGCCGCCGCCGCGCACGCCCACGGCGCCCGGATCGTGCTCGACGCGGCCCAGCTCGCGCCCCACCACCCCGTCTCCGTACAGGAGTTGGACGTGGACTGGGTCGCCTTCTCCGGCCACAAGCTGTACGCGCCCTTCGGCTCCGGCGTGCTCGCGGGACGCTTCGACTGGCTGCGCGAGGCCGACCCGTACCTGGCCGGCGGCGGTGCCTCGAAGAAGGTGTCACGGCGTACGGACGGCGGTGTGGACGTCGAGTGGCACGAGAGCGCCGCACGGCACGAGGCCGGGTCGCCCAACGTCATCGGCGCCTACTCCATCGCCTCCGCCTGCAAGGCCCTCACCGAGGCCGGCTTCGACACGCTGGTCGCCCGTGAGCAGCAGCTCGTCGCCCGGGTCCGCCAAGGCCTCGCCGAGGTGCCCGAGGTCCGGGTGCTCTCGCTCTTCGGCGACGACGCCCCGCGCGTCGGCGTCATCTCGTTCGTCGTCGAGGGCTGGAACAGCTCGCACTTCGCCGCCGCGCTCTCCGCCGAGTACGGCATCGGCGTCCGCGACGGCCTCTTCTGCGCCCACCCGCTGGTCCGTACGCTCCTCGGCAGCGACCCGCAGTCCCAGGGCGAGTGCGGTGCCCCCGAGGCGGCCCCCGGTGAGAAGTCCCTGAACGCCATCCGCGTCAGCTTCGGAGTCGGCACCCCCGACGAGCACGTCGACCGCTTCGTGGCAGCGGTCAAGGAGCTCGTCGCGAACGGCGCGAGCTGGAACTACCGCACGGAGAACGGCCGCTGCGTGCCGGCTGCCTGACGGGCCGCGCCCCTGAAGGATTGCGCCGTTCCCCGCGCCCCTGGGGTGCCTCGGATCGTACGTGGCGTGCGGGTGCGGGGGGTTGCTCGCGCAGTTCCCCGCGCCCCTGACCGGGGCTAGTTGTCGCCGCCGATGGCGAACGCCGCCTCCAGGTCGTGCTGCGAGTACGTCCGGAACGCCACATGCGTGTCCGTCCCCTCGACCCCCGGAATCTTGCTGATCATGCCGGGGATGACGTCCGCGAGATCGTCATGGGCCTTCACCCGGACCATGGCGATCAAGTCGTACGTCCCGGTCACGGAGAACACCTCGCTGACGCTGTCCAGCGCCGCGATCGACTCGGCGATCTCGGGAATCCGGTCCACGCTGGTCTTGATGAGCACGATCGCGGTGATCACGGCTGGTTTTCTCCCTCGGTGGCCGTCGCTGGGGATTTCACTCTAGCCGGACGCCCGTACCGCACCCACGCGTAGAGGAACCCGGCGGAGAAGCCCAGCAGATGCGCCAGATAGGCGACCCCCGGGCCCTGTGAGGCGCGCCCCGCGGCCAGCCACTGCAGGGAGACCCAGAACGGCAGCACCACCCACGCGGGAAAGCGCAGCGGCAGGAAGAAGAGGAACGGGAAGAGACTGGTCACGCGGGCTTTGGGGAACAGGTACAGAAACGCGCCGAGGACCGCGGAGATCGCCCCCGACGCGCCGACGAGGGTCTGCGCCGAATCGGCGTGGGCGCCCGCGTAGCCCAGCAGGGCGAGGTAGCCGCAGCCCAGGTAGAAGAGGGCGAACTCGACGTGGCCCATCCTCTCCTCGGCCATCGCCCCGAAGACGTAGAGGAAGAGCATGTTCCCCAGCAGATGCAGCCAGCTGCCGTGCACGAACAGCGCGGTGGCCGGGGTGCCGAGGGCCCGCGGCGTCCCCTGGAACAGTTCGACGGGCACCACGCCCCACCGTTCGAAATAGGCCCGCTGCGCGGAAAGGAGCTCGTCACCGGTGCCGTACGAGGGACTGAGCCCCGAGGCCGGGCCGATCACGAAGAGCGCGCAGCACAGCGCGATCAGTCCGTAGGTCACCGGAGCGGGGTGGCTCCGGATCGCCCTGACCGTTCTGGCCGTCCTGTTGCCGGGGGCACCCCAGTTGCCGAGCATGAACAGAGCATGACGTAACGGGACCGAACAGCACAGAGCGCCTCGCCGCTCCCGGTGGACGGGCGTCGAGTACCCGCCAGGCCGTAGGGTTACGAGCCACACGCTCCGGGGAATCCGGTGCGGCACGAGGACTTACGGAAAGAGAGCGACTGCCACGATGACGGTTCCCCTCCCGACGGCCGAGACCCGGTGGCGCTGCACGCTCTGCGGCAACCTCACGCGATTCGACGTGACCCGCTCGTCCAAGGTCGTCGAGTACGTACATCTGGACCTGGCCGGGGAACCCAAGGTCGAGGAGCGCAACGTGGTCAGTGAGACCATCGACTCCGTGCGCTGCCGGTGGTGCAACGCGGTGGATCAGGTGGAACTGGTGGACAGGCCGGGCGCCCGCTCCTGACAGGAGCGGGCCCCGCACGGACGATGGGGTGAAGGATGGTGGAGACCACAGGCGGTGAGCCGGACGACGGCGACGCCGAGGTGCTCGACCGTCCGCTGCCCGACGGGGTGCGCCGCAGGGTCGTACAGATCGTGTCGGACGGGTTCGGCGGGCTGACCGTGGCCGAACTGCCCACACAACTGCGGCAGTACGCCCGGTTCGCCCCCAATCGCCGTGCCAAGTTCGCGGGAACCGCGATGGCGGCGGCCATGGAGACCGACCCGCTGTTCAGACAGCGCATCGCCGAGAAACTCAGAGACGCCCAGCCCGAGCTGGCCGGCGCTCTCGACTCGGGTTCGCCGCCCCCGGCCGCGGACCCGCTGGACGTGGCGGCCGCGGCCTATGTGCTGCGCCCCGCGGGCTGGGTCAAGCTGGTGACCGCCGCCGGCGAGGAGGCCCTGCGGGCGGACGCCGAGCGTGCCGACGAGGAGAGCCGCGTCGAGCTGGAGCGGCTGCGCGAGGAGCTGGCCGAGGCCCGTGGGCAGACCCGCGCCGAGACGGAGCGGCTGCGCGCCGAACTCGACGCGGCGAAGAAGGAAGCGGAATCGCTTCACCGCAAGCTGCGCGGGGCCTTGAGCGACGTCAAACGGGGTGAGGCGGCCCTGCGCAAGCTGCGCGGCGAGATGGAGGCCGTGCGTGGCGAGGGGCAGGCCCAGGTGTCCGCCGCCGAGAGCGAGAGCCGGCGGCTGAAACAGCGGCTCGGTGAGGTCGAGGGCTCGCTCGAAGCCACCCGCCGCGCGGCGCGCGAGGGGCGCAGTGTCGAGGACATGCGCGTGCGGCTGCTCCTGGACACCGTGCTCGAAGCGACGCAGGGGCTGCGGCGTGAACTCGCCCTGCCGCCGGTGTCGGTGCGGCCGGCGGAGACCGTCGACGCGGTCGAACCGGGCCGGATGACCCCGAAGGACATCGCGGCCCGTGCGCTGTCCGACAGCGATCCCGCCGTCCTCGACCAGTTGCTCGCGCTGCCGCAGGCACATCTGGTCGTCGACGGGTACAACGTCACCAAGACGGGCTATCCGCAGATGCCGCTGGAGAAGCAGCGGCTGCGGCTGCTCGGTCAGCTCTCGCAGCTCGCCGCGCAGACCGGCGCCGAGGTCACCTGTGTCTTCGACGGGGCCGAGCTGGCCGCGCCGGTGCTGCTCGCCCCACCGCGCGGAGTGCGGGTGCTGTTCTCCAAGCCGGGCGTCACCGCGGACGAACTGATCCGCCAGCTGGTGCGCGCCGAACCCCCGGGGCGGCCCGTCATCGTCGTCTCCACGGACCGCGAGGTGGCCGACGGCGTGGCGAGCGCGGGCGCCCGTCCGGTGGCCTCCGTGGTGCTTCTCAAACGCCTTTCGAGGGGTTGAGACAGGCCCTTCGTGGGCACCCTCGCGCCTTCGGCGATCCGCGGTAGCCGTTCTGTCCCGTACGCCCCATAGATCTCTGACGCACCAAGAGCAACGCATGGTCGTCTTGCCCGACTTGGCGAAACCTTCACGCAACGTAGGGTCAAGAGAGCGTTACTGCACGTGAGTTGATTGTAAAGAATGCGATCGGTGACCGAGATTTTTCCGGGGAGGATTTGAACTGATCACAGGTGGTCACTAGGGTCAGGCGTCGAACCTCCGCTCGGGTGATCACTCATTGGGAGTGACGGTGGAGGGGCACCGCCAACCGGCGTCTTCGGTGGGCGGCTGAGGTAATGAAGGAGCTCGCCTCCGTGGCGTCCCACCGTCGACCGAAGCAGCCGAGCCGCACCCGTGTGACCGTGCTCACCACCGCCGCCGCTGCCGCCGTTGCTCTCAGCTCGCAGGCCGCCAACGCCGCGCCCAGCGAGAAGCCCAGCAAGGACGAGGTCAAGGCCAAGGTCGACGCGCTCTACGAAGAGTCCGCGCTGGCCACGGACCGGGCCAACGGCGCCGAGGAGAAGCAGGAGAAGCTGGAGAAGGAGATCGACACCCTCCAGGACCAGGTCGCCCGCGGCCAGGACGATCTCAACTCCATGCGTGACGGCCTCGGTCTGATGGCCAGCTCCCAGTACCGCACGGGCGCCGTCGACCCCTCCGTGCAGCTGTTCCTCTCCTCGGACCCGGACGACTACCTCGACAAGGCGTCCGCCATCGACCAGTTGAGCGCCCAGCAGGTCGAGGCGCTGAAGAAGGTCCAGGACAAGCAGCGGGTCCTCGCTCAGCAGCGGCAGGAAGCGGCCGGCAAGCTCAAGGAGCTCTCCGACACCCGCAAGACCCTGGCCAAGAAGAAGAAGGAAGTCCAGGAGAAGCTCGCCAAGGCGCGCCAGCTCCTCAACACCCTCACGGCCGCGGAGCAGGCGGCCATCAAGACCGCCGACACGCGCGCCAGCCGTGACGCCGGTGACCGTGTCGAGCTCGGCAACGAGGCGCCCGCCTCCGAGCGCGGTGCCGCCGCCCTCGCCGCCGCGAAGACCCAGATGGGCAAGCCGTACGTGTCCGGTGGCAGCGGCCCCAACTCGTACGACTGCTCCGGTCTGACGCAGTGGGCGTACAACCAGGCCGGCCAGTCCATATCCCGGACCACCTACACGCAGCAGAACGACGGCACGAAGATCGGCATGAGCGCGCTCAAGCCCGGCGACCTGGTCTTCTTCAACAACCTCGCGCACGTCGGCCTGTACGCCGGCAACGGCGTGGTCCTGCACGCGCCGAAGCCCGGCGCCGTCGTCCGGCTTGAGTCGATGAGCACGATCGGCTCCTTCCAGTTCGGTGTCCGCGTCTGATCCCAGCGCCTCGGGATCCTCCCGCAGGCAGGTCGCCACGCCGCCCGAACGGGCGAATTCCGGTGACGCCCGCTGACCCCACGCCCCGCCCATGACCTGCGTCTGAGGCGGGGCGTCGCGTTGTGTACACGTATGGGTCTTTGGCCACCGCGTAGTCGCACGACTACTGTCTGGCGCGTTTCCCCCAACTCCGGGGGTCCGTCAGCGGAAGGGAGTGCGGCTTCCTGTGGGGTCCCATCGCCGCCTTGCACCGTCCGGCTTCGACCGGGGCGCCCGAGGCGCCACCCTGTGCGTACTGACCGTCGCGGCCGCGGCCCTCGGCGTCCTGCCGGCCGGTGCCGCGCCGCAGGACGACAACCGCGCGGAGGTGGACCGCCTGTACGAGGAGGCGGAGCACGCCACCGAGTCGTACAACAAGGCCGACGAGCGCGCCGATCTCCTGCACGACGAGGTGGACAAGGCGCAGGACCGGATCGCCCGGCAGCAGGACCGCATCAACACCATGCGGGACGCGCTCGGTTCGCTCGCCGGGGCCCAGTACCGCTCCGGCGGCCTCGACCCCTCGCTGGCGCTGATGTTCGCCGACGACCCCGACGAGTACCTGGACAAGGCCGCCGCGCTCGACCGGATCAGCGCCCGCCAGGCCGGGGAACTGAAGGAACTGCAGACCGCCATGCGCGACCTCGCGCAGGAACGTGCGGAGACGACGAGCAAGCTCTCCGAACTGGACCGCAGCCGCGAGGCCGTCGCCCGGCACAAACGCACCGTCGAACGGAAACTGTCCAAGGCGCGGCAGCTGCTCAACTCGATGCCGGACGCCGACCGCGCGGCCTACGACCGGGCCTCACGCTCCGGCCGGGCCCCCGACCTCACCGGCGCCGTCCCGTCCTCGGGGCGCGCGGCAGCCGCCGTCGCCGCGGCCCGCTCCGCGGTCGGCCGCCCGTACATCTGGGGCGCCAACGGGCCGTCCGGCTTCGACTGTTCGGGCCTCACCCAGTGGTCGTACGCGCAGGCCGGCGTCGGTCTGCCGCGCACCTCGCAGGCCCAGGCGCACGCCGGCCGGCAGGTGCCGCTCTCCCAGGCGCAGCCCGGTGACATCGTCACCTACCGGGACGACGCCAGCCACGTCGGGATGTACGTGGGCAACGGCCAGGTGGTCCACGCGCCCTACCCGGGCGCCGCGGTGCGCTACGACCCGGTGGGCATGATGCCCGTCTCCGCCGTGACGCGCCCCTGACCCCTCGCACCCCGCGCCGTACGATCAGGATCGTGGCTGGTCGTGGACGTGCGCCGAAGAGGGTCATGGGGCTGTTGCTGGCGGGCCTGACGGGTCTGGCGGGGCTGACGGGTCTGGTCGGCTGCGGCGGCTCCGCAGGGACCGACGCCGCGTCCGCGGAGGTACGCCAGGTGCTGGACCGGCGGGCGGCGGCGGTGCGCGACGGCAGCGAGAGGGCCTTCGTGGCGACGGCCCCGCCCGGCTCCGTCGCCGCCGCCGAACGGGCCGGGGCGCGCACGCAGTTCAGGAACCTGCGGGCGGTCCCGCTGACCGACTGGTCGTACCGCGTGACCGGCTTCCACCGCTCGGGCGACCGCGCCACGGCCGACGCGGAGCTGCGCTACCGCATCGACGGCTACGACCGGGCGCCCGTCGTCACCCCGCGCACGCTGAGCCTCGTCCGCGCCGGGGGCCGCTGGTACGTGAGTGCCGACCGGCCCGCGGGCGACGCGAGCCGGCAACTGTGGGAGCAGGGGCCCGTGGTGGCCGTACGCGGCGAGCACAGCCTCGTCCTGGGGGTCGGGCAGTCCCGAGGCACGCTGCGCGGTTACGCGGGCCTTGCCGACCGCGCGGTGCCCGCGGTGCGGCAGGCGTGGGGCGGGACATGGCCGGGGCAGGTCGTCGTCCTCGTACCGAAGTCGCTGGAGGGCATGGCGGAGCTGCTGGGGGCGCCCGCGTCCGGGTACCGGGGGATCGCCGCGGTCACCACGGGCGAGGCGGGAGGTTCCCAGAAGGCGCCCGCCGACCGGATCATCGTGAACCCGGACGCGTACGGGGTGCTGGGGTCCTTCGGCCGGCAGGTCGTGCTCACGCACGAGACGACCCATGTCGCGACCCGCGCCTCGACCTCGGCGGCGACCCCGCTGTGGCTGTCCGAGGGGTACGCGGACTGGGTCGGCTATCTGGGCACCGGCCGCACGGCGGCGCAGGTCGCGCCCGAGCTGACGCGCGCGGTGCTGGACGGACGCGTGCCGGACGCGCTGCCGAAGGACGGGGACTTCGGGTTCGGCGGGGACGCGGCGAAGCTGGCGCGGGCGTACGAGAGCGGGTGGCTGGCCTGCCGGATGATCGCCGAGCGGTGGGGTGAGGTGCGGCTGGGCGAGTTCTACCGGACCGTGGGGGCGCACGAGAAGCGCGCGGGGGCGGTGGAGGAGGGGCTGCGGAAGGTCCTGGACACCTCACCGGAGGACTTCACGGCGCTGTGGCGGACGTATCTGCGGGAGCAGCTCGGGTGAGACCGGGGCTCGGATGACGGGGGCTCGCGTGAGGTCGCAGGGGCCCTCTCCCGGGCGCCGCGCCGTGCCGCGCTGGCCGTGCGGTACGCCCGGTGCGACGCTGGCGGAGTGACGGAGAGCGAACGGCGGACCGGCCGACGCCTGGAGCGGGCCATCCTGGACCTGCTGGAGCGCCGTGCCCCGACCGCGACGATCTGCCCCTCCGACGCCGCGCGGGCGGTGTACACGGGCCACGACGACGGCTGGCGCGCGCTCATGGAACCAGCCCGCCGCGCGGCCGGACGGCTCGTCGAGGCCGGCGAGGTGGAGATCACCCAGGGCGGCCGGGTCGTCGAGCCGGCGAAGGCCCGCGGCCCGATCCGGATCCGCCGCGTCCGCTGAGGTGCCGCGGCGGGCCGGTCCAGGGGGAGGAAGTGACCGTCACCGGTCAAGGGGTCGGGCGTCGGTGGCGGCGCACGCCTCGTGCAGGGCGGTACGGGCGTGCCGGCGCAGCCAGGTGTGGGCGGGGTCGTTGTCGTAGCGCTGGTGCCAGGCCAGATGGACGGGGACCTCGGGCATGGGCAGCGGCAGCGGCCGGACGCACAGGCCCAGGCCCTCCAGCAGCGGACGGCTGATCAGCCGGGGGACCGCGGCGACCAGGTCGTGATGGCGCACGAACTGCAGGGCCGTGGCGGCGGTGGGAGCGGCGGCCACGACCTGACGGCTCAGGCCCTGGGCCTCCAGTACGTCGTCTATGGGGTCGCGCAGCCGTCCCCGGCGGGAGACGGTGATGTGCTCGGCACTCACGTACTCCTCCAGGCCGAGCGGGGCGTCGCCGCCCTCTGCGCCGTCGCACAGCGGGTGGGTGGGGCGCAGGGCCAGGACCAGCCGGTCGTGGCCCACCACCTCGTGACGGATCTCGGGCGAGGAGGGCGCGCTGGCGCCGGCTTCGAGGTCGATGTCTCCCCGGCGCGGGTCGTGGGTGTCCGTGCTGGCCTCCGCCAGGAAACGCAGCCGGACCCCGGGTGCCTCGGCGCGCAGGGAGCGGATCAGGTGCGGGCCGGCCGCCGCGGCGAGCGCGTCGTGCCACTTGAGGATGAAGGTCCGCTCCAGGGCCGCCAGGTCGACGTCCGTGTCGGGGGACAGGACCGTGTGGGCCTGCTGGACCAGCTCGTGCACGGTCGCGCGCAGGGCGAGGGCGCGGGGCGTGGGTGTCATGGTGCGGCCGGTGCGCACCAGGATCTCGTCGCCGGTGGCCCGCCGGATCCGGCCCAGGGTGCGGCTCATCGCGGGCGTGGACACATGCAGGCGGGCGGCGGCGTCCGTCACGCTGCCCTCTTCCAGCAGGGCGTCGAGCGCGGTCAGCAGATTCAGGTCCAGTTGCATGCGGGTGAATTTAGTTGCACTGCAATTGCGTGTGAAGTCAATGACTGTGGCGTCAGGAGGTCAGTGATTCCTCGTCCGCGGGCTCCGCCCGGCTCGGCGCCGGGGCCGGGTCCGCGTACGAGACGGTGTCGCGCCACAGGAGCACCCCCGCCGTGACGGTCGCGGCGACCAGCAGGCCGTTGCGGATCACGAGCAGTTCGATGCCCAGGTCGGTGCTGGCGACGACGTCCGCGAAGAAGACCGGGAACTCCAGGACGGTGAAGAGGCACGCCAGCAGCACCATCACCGCCGGCCACCCCATCCGGCTGCCGCGGAAGAGCAGGCACACGGCGGCCAGACCCACCAGCCACACCAGGTACTGCGGGCTGATGACCCGGCTCGTCGTGGTGAACAGCAGGACCGCCATGAACGCGGCGTCGGCGGCCGTGTGCACCAGGAAGCGGGTCGCGCACAGCCGCCACAGGAGCAGCCAGCCGAAGGCGAGCCCGGTCAGCATCAGCGCCACCGTGCTCACCACGTCGACGTACGGGCCGAGGAATTCCACCGAGCCGTAGTTGAGCAGCACCTGGCCCTCCCAGCCGTGGTGCCGGGCGATGTGGAAGACCAGCGAGCCCAGCGACTCCACCTCGGTCCCGCGGTCGCGCTGGAAGGTCAGGAACGCGAACGCGCCCGGCATCGACACGACGAACACCAGCGCGACGGCCGCCGCGGTCGCAGCCGCCGCACCCCAGGCCTTGCGGCCGGTCGTGCCCACGAGCAGCAGCACCGGCCACACCTTCAGCATCGCGCCGATCGCCGCGAGGACGCCCATCACCTTCGGATGCCGGACGCCCGCGAGGAGCGCGGCCACGGCGACGGCCGTCACCATCACGTCGTAGCGCGAGTACACGGTCGGCCCGAGCAGGGGGACGCCGATCACCCACACCCAGACGCCGCGCACCGACACCGGCGCCGGCCGGTCGGGGCGCAGGGCCGCGTACAGGAGCAGTCCGAAGGCGATCAGGTCCGCGGCGAAGGCGAGGACGAAGAACGCCTGCGTGTAGGCGAGGAAGGGCAGGAGCGCGGGGGAGAGGATCGCGAGCGCGGCGGCCGGCGGGTACTGCCAGGTGACGTCGTTCAGCGGGAAGGTGCCGGTGCGCAGGACCTCGTACCAGTTCTGGTAGGTCACCGAGACGTCGCTCGTGACGTCCGGGCCGGGGAAGACGAACACCTTGAAGACGAAGAGCAGGAGCAGCAGTCTCGTCAGGCCCCAGGCCGCCAGCAGTGCGTACGGGAACCTCGGCCCCCTGGCTGCCGCCATGCCCACCTGCCTCTTCCTGTACGGATCCGCCGTGCCGCTCCGCCGCCGCACTGTGCGGTCATGATCCCCCGGGCGGCTGTGCGAGAGCCGTGAAGCGTGGCCGGGCCGGGCCGCGAAGTACGGGTTCGGTACTGTCGACGGCGATGCGCGAGACCATGCACAAGACCCTGATCGTGACCAACGACTTTCCGCCGAGACCGGGCGGTATCCAGGCCTTCCTGCACAACATGGCGTTGCGCCTGGACCCCGAACGGCTCGTCGTCTACGCCTCCACGTGGAAGCGGGGCCGGGAAGGTGCCGAGGCCACAGCCGCCTTCGACGCCGAACAGCCCTTCGTCATCGTACGCGACCGAACAACCATGCTGCTGCCCACTCCGAGGGTCTCCCGGCGGGCCGTCGGGCTGCTGCGGGAGCACGGCTGCACCTCGGTGTGGTTCGGCGCGGCGGCGCCGCTCGGGCTGCTCGCGCCCGCGCTGCGCAAGGCCGGCGCCGAGCGGCTCGTGGCCACCACGCACGGGCACGAGGCGGGGTGGGCGCAGCTGCCCGCCGCGCGTCAACTCCTCGGCAGGATCGGGGAGTCGACGGACACGATCACGTATCTCGGGGAGTACACCCGGTCGCGGATCGCCACCGCGCTGTCGCCCGAGGCGGCCGGGCGGATGGTGCAACTGCCGCCCGGGGTCGACGAGAAGACCTTCCACCCCGGGTCGGGCGGGGACGCCGTCCGGGCGCGCCTCGGTCTCACCGACCGGCCGGTGGTGGTGTGCGTCTCGCGTCTCGTGCCGCGCAAGGGGCAGGACACGCTGATCCTCGCGATGCCGCGCATCCTGGCGAGCGAGCCGGAGGCCGTGCTGCTGATCGTGGGCGGCGGGCCGTACGAGAAGGAGCTGCGCCGGCTCGCGTACGAGACCGGTGTCGCCGACTCCGTGCGCTTCACCGGGGCGGTGCCCTGGTCCGAACTACCGGCCCACTACGGGGCGGGTGACGTCTTCGCCATGCCCTGCCGGACGCGGCGCGGGGGGCTGGACGTGGAAGGGCTCGGCATCGTCTACCTGGAGGCCTCCGCGACGGGCCTGCCCGTGGTCGCGGGCGACTCCGGGGGAGCGCCGGACGCGGTGCTCGACGGGGAGACGGGGTGGGTGGTGCGGGGTGGCTCCGCGGAGGATGCCGCCGACCGGATCGTCACGCTCCTCGGCGACGCGGAGTTGCGGCGGCGGATGGGGGAGCGGGGGCGGGAGTGGGTCGAGTCCCACTGGCGCTGGGATCTCCTGGCGGAGGGCTTGCGGGGGTTGCTGTAGCGGCGGCAGCCGCTGGCGGTGACCTGCACGCGGGTGGTGGGCGCGCGCCAACGATTTGCGCAGTTCCCCGCGCCCCTGGGAACGCGGCCCCGGTGGTGGGCGCGCCCAAACGATTGCGCAGTTCCCCGCGCCCCTGGGAAGCCGTTTC
>NZ_JBHWZP010000276.1:0-12754 GCF_042728395.1 Streptomyces sp. NPDC060205 | reverse complement strand
CTGGCGTTGATTTTTGGCACGCTGTTGAGTTCTCAAGGAACGGACGCTTCCTTTGTACTCACCCTCTCGGGCTTTCCTCCGGGCGCTTCCCTTCGTGTTCCCAAACTCTATCAGTGTATTTCCGTCTCTCTGACCACCGATTCTGCGAACATGCAGAACCAGACCCTGAGAAAGGATCTGACAAGTTTGGGTGCTGCCAGGCACGGACACTTTCGCGTCCCTCGGCCTCAAGCAGGAGTACGACAGTACACGGGGCCCCGGAGCGGGCGCAAATCGTTTCCGCCGGGCACCTCGACCGCCATCCGGCGCACCGGCTCCTCTCGGCGCGGAACCGTCACTTCTCATGACTTACGCTGCTCAACAGTGCGCCGTCCGGGACAGGCAGTGACGGCCCATATGAATCCCCGCCCCCCGGGAGGCTTCCCATGACCTACGTGACGTCCCCTCTTGCAGGACGCACCATCGGACTCACCGCTGTACCCGACCCGGTCTTCTCCGGGGCCATGGTCGGCCCCGGGACCGCGATCGACCCTGTACGGGAAGCGTCGGAGGCAGTGTCGCCCATCGACGGCGTCGTCGTCTCTCTTCACCCGCACGCCTTCGTCGTGGTCGACGACGAGGGTCATGGAGTACTGACGCACCTGGGCATCGACACCGTTCAGCTCAACGGCGAGGGTTTCGAGCTGCTCGTGAACAAGGGCGACACCGTTCAGCGCGGGCAGGCCGTGGTCCGTTGGGACCCCGCCGCCGTCGAAACGGCCGGCAAGTCCCCCATCTGTCCCATCGTGGCCCTCGAAGCCACGGCCGAGTCCCTCTCCGACGTCAGCGTTGACGGCGAAGTGAAGGCTGGCGACGCTCTCTTCAGCTGGCACTGACCTCATCGCCGTCAGCGACGGCAGGCACGGCACGACATCACGGCGGCAGGGCCCGCCGTTCAATCGGAGACTGGTGACATGGAGACAACGCTGCGAGGCGTCGGCGTGAGCCACGGTGTGGCGATCGGCGAAGTTCGGCACATGGGAACGGCGGTGCTCGAACCGCCTGCCAAGCAGATACCGGTGCAGGACGCGGAGCGCGAACAGGGGCGCGCCCGCAAGGCCGTGGAAGCCGTGGCCGCCGACCTGATGGCGCGCGGCAATCTGGCGGGCGGCGAGGCCCAGGCCGTTCTTGAGGCCCAGGCCATGATGGCCCAGGACCCGGAGCTCATGGCCGACGTCGAACGGCGTATCGCCGTCGGCAGCACGGCGGAGCGCGGCGTCTACGACGCGTTCGCCTCGTACCGCGCGCTCCTGGCGAACGCCGGTGAGTACCTCGCGGGCCGCGTGGCGGACCTCGACGACGTGCGGAACCGTATCGTCGCCCGGCTGCTCGGCGTTCCGATGCCGGGTGTCCCCGACAGCGACGAACCGTACGTCCTCATCGCTCGTGATCTCGCGCCGGCCGACACCGCGCTGCTGGACCCGACGCTCGTCCTTGGATTCGTCACCGAGGAGGGCGGGCCGACCAGCCACAGCGCGATCCTGGCGCGGGCTCTCGGTGTACCCGCCGTCGTGGCACTGCCGGGAGCCGGTGAGCTGGCCGAGGGCACGATGGTCGCCGTGGACGGCAGCTCCGGTGAGATCTTCGTGAACCCGAGCGCCGAGAAGAAGGCCGAACTGGAGGCCGCGGCTGCCGCGCGCAAGGCGGCGCTCGCCGGGTCGACCGGGCCCGGGGCCACCTCCGACGGGCACAAGGTTCCGCTGCTGGTCAACATCGGCGGTCCGGCGGACGTACCGGCGGCGGTCGAGGCCGGTGCCGAGGGCGTGGGCCTGTTCCGCACCGAGTTCCTCTTCCTGGACGACAGCAAGAACGCGCCGTCCGAGGAGAAGCAGGTCGAGGCGTACCGCACGGTGCTCGAAGCCTTCCCCGAGGGGCGGGTCGTGGTGCGTGTGCTCGACGCCGGCGCCGACAAGCCCCTCGACTTCCTGACGCCCGCCGACGAGCCGAACCCGGCGCTGGGCGTGCGCGGTCTCCGGTCGCTGCTGGACCACCCCGACGTGCTGCGTACGCAGCTGACCGCGCTGTCGAAGGCTTCCGAGAGTTTGCCCGTCCACCTTGAGGTCATGGCGCCGATGGTCGCCGACCGTGCGGACGCCAAGGCCTTCGCCGACGCGTGTCGTGCGGCGGGTCTGCAGGCGAAGTTCGGTGCCATGGTCGAGATTCCGTCGGCTTCTCTGCGGGCGCGCTCGATCCTTCAGGAGGTCGAGTTCCTGTCGCTGGGGACCAACGACCTCGCGCAGTACACCTTCGCCGCCGACCGGCAGGTGGGCGCCGTGTCCCGGCTCCAGGATCCGTGGCAGCCGGCACTGCTCGACCTGGTCGCGATGTCCGCCGAGGCGGCCCGGGCCGAGGGCAAGAGCTGTGGCGTCTGCGGCGAGGCCGCTTCGGACCCGCTGCTCGCGTGTGTGCTGACCGGTCTGGGTGTCACCTCCCTTTCCATGGGTGCGGCGTCGATTCCTTACGTCCGCGCGACGCTGGCCAAGTACACGCTGGCGCAGTGCGAGCGGGCCGCGGCGGCCGCGCGTGCCTGCGACAGTGCCGAAGAGGCACGGACTGCGGCTCAGGCGGTGCTGTCCGGCGAGTAGCCAGGCAGGTGATCGTCAGTGATCGAGGGGCGCCCCACCGCAAGGTGAGGCGCCCCTCGCGTGCTCGGAGCTCGTGTTCAGTGCTCGTATGCGGTACTCGTGTTCAGTGCGCGTGCGCGGTCGTGTGGCCGTCGTCGCCCAGGTCCGGTGGCGCACAGTAGTCGACACCCGACTCCGGGGAGACGAGATCGCCTGATTCGACGTCGGTGCAGTAGGCGTCGAAGACTTCCCCCGCGGTGAGGGGTTCCAGTTCCTCGCCGCGCAGGCGCCAGCCGTAGACCTGGTCGGTGGCGTCGGGTGCGGTGGTGCGCATGACGAGGCCGCCGGCGCACCGGGTCGCGATGCCCAGGGCGAGCACGGTGGTGAATTCGAGCGCCTCGGCCTCGTCGAGGTGCGGTGATCCGTGCTGGTCGTCCTCGGTGCGCAGGACGGCCACCAGTGCCTCGGGTTCCGTGGAGACGCTGCACACGAGGTGCCGTGCTCCGGGGCCCGAGGCCTGGAGGATGCGGACAAGCAGGTCCGAGGCCCTTTGGAAGGCCGCCCGGCCGATGTCCTCGCCGCAGGACGCGCACGTGCCGATCCGGGCCAGGAGCGTGGTCGCGTACTCCCAGGTGGCCCGGCGGACCGCTTCGTCGATGAGGTCGGGGACGAGGGTGTCGAGGGTCTGGCCCTCATAGGGGACGGTCGCGCCTGTCGTGGCGAGTTCCGCCGTGAAGCGGGTGCGGCTGGCGGCGGTGTCCGGGTCGAGGGCGTGCTCGGCGCAGAACTCCGCGTACTCCTCGGGGTCGAAGAGTGCCACCGTGGTGTGGCCGCCCTCGGACGCGAGTGTCCTGAGGAGCGCTTCCACCTGTCGGAGGTAGCTCGTGTGGTCGTCGAACGCGAAGGTGCGGTAGCGGCGTCGCATCGCGGTGAAGTCCTGCTCGTCGGTCAGCAGGCCGATCGTTCCGGCGACTTCGCGGCGCAGGACGCGTCGCATGGTCTGGTGTCGGGTGTGCGCCATCTTTCCCCCTGTGCGCGGTGATCAATGCTCACTCACCGTAACCGGCGGCACTGACAATCCGCCTCGGGGTGTCCGAGGCGGCCGCTGTGGGGTCAGGTCAGGCGCGGTCCCGGGCCAGTTGCTCGTAGAAGCGGAGCAGGTCGAGGTTGTCGACGGAGCCGGCATTGACGGCTTTTTCGAGCGGGGTGCCCTGGAGGAGGCGCTTGACCGGGACCTCGATGCGCTTGCCCGTCAGGGTGTGGGGGATGCCGGGTACTTCGATGACCTCGTCGGGGATGTGGCGCGGTGAGAGCTGTTCACGGATGGTCCGCTTGATGCGGCCGAGGAGGGCTTCGTCGAGTTCGGCTCCCGGTGCTAGGTGGACGAAGAGCGGCATCCAGTAGCCGCCGTCGGGCAGCTCGACGCCGATGACGAGGGATTCGCGGATCTCCGGAAGGCGTTCGACCGCTTCGTAGATGTCGGCCGACCCCATGCGTACGCCCTGGCGGTTGAGGGTGGAGTCCGAACGCCCGTGGATGACGACGGAGCCGCGTGAGGTGAGGGTGATCCAGTCGCCGTGGCGCCAGACTCCGGGATACGTGTCGAAGTAACTGTCGTGGTAGCGGCTGCCGTCGGGGTCGTTCCAGAAGCGGATCGGCATGGAGGGCATGGGGTTGGTGACGACGAGTTCGCCGACCTCGTCGATGAGGGGTTTGCCGCTCGGGTCCCAGGACTGGAGGTCGGTGCCGAGGCCCGGTGCCTGGAGTTCGCCGATGTGGACGGGGAGGGTGGGGACCGCCCCCGCGAAGCAGGAGCACACGTCGGTGCCGCCGCTGACGGAGGCGATCCACAGGTCGTCGCGCACCTCGTCGTGCAGCCAGCGGAATCCGTCGGGCGGCAGGGGCGAACCCGTGGTGGCGACGCACTTGATCCGGGAGAGGTCGAAGTCGCGGGAGGGGCGCACGTCCGCTTTGCGGCAGGCCATGACGTAGGCCGCCGAGGTGCCGTACAGGGTGGCGCCGGTGCGTTCGGCGATGCGCCACTGGGCGCCGGTGTCCGGATGGCCGGGGCTGCCGTCGTACAGGACGATCGTGGTGCCGGTCAGGAGGCCGGAGACGAGGAAGTTCCACATCATCCAGCCGGTGGACGTGTACCAGAAGAAGCGGTCCTCGGGTCCCAGGTCGCAGTGCAGGCCGAGTTGTTTGAGGTGCTCGACGAGGATGCCGCCCTGGGACTGGACGATGGCCTTGGGCAGGCCGGTCGTGCCGGAGGAGTAGAGCACCCAGAGCGGATGGTCGAAAGGCACCTCTTCGTAGACGGGTGCGATGTCCGACGAGGTGAGGGCGGACCACTCCAGGGCGCCTGCTGGGGCTGCTGTGCCGAGCAGCGGGATGTGGACGACGGCGCGCAGGGTGGGCAGTTCGCGGCGCAGTTCGGCGACGGTGTCCCTGCGGTCGTGTTCCTTGCCTCCGTAGCGGTAGCCGTCGACCGCGAAGAGCACGACGGGTTCGACCTGCTGGAAGCGGTCCAGGACGCTGCGGGCTCCGAAGTCCGGGGCGCAGGAGGTCCACACCGCGCCGACGGCGGCGGTGGCGAGGAGGGCGGTGACGGCCTGGGGGATGTTCGGGAGGTAGCCGCTGACGCGGTCTCCGGGGCGTACGCCGAGGGCACGCAGTTCGGCGGCCAGGGAACCGACCTGCCGGCGTAGGGCGGACCAGCTGACGGGACGGGGCTCGTGGGTCTCGTCGACGTACAGGAGGGCCGGTTCGTCCGCTCGGGTGTCGGCCGCTCGCAGTGCGTGCTCGGCGTAGTTGAGGGTGGCTCCGGGGAACCACTGGGCTCCCGGCATCGAGCGGTCGCCCAGCACGCGCGCGTAGGGGGTGGAGAACCGTACGTCGAAAAACTCCGTGACGGCTTTCCAGAACGTGTCCAGTTCGTCCACGGACCAGCGGTGCAGACCGGCGTAGCCGCCGTCGGCGGGGGCTCCGTGGTGCTCGGCCGCCCAGGCCTGGAATCGGGTGATCCGTGCCTGGTCGATGTGTTCCTTGTCGGGCTGCCAGAGCGGCGAGGGGTTCGATGAGGTCGAGGTCATGGGTCGGCTCCCGGACTGCGCGCGTCGTGTGCGTGTACCGCGCACGGGCTGGGGTGTGCGCGTCACGCGGCTGAGACGGACGATGCCATGTGATCGACTTTGACACCAGGGTTGGCCCCACATAGTCCGCCCCGTGAACATGTGGTGTCGCCATGGGTGAACGGAAGTTGAACGGAACAGTCATAGGTCCATTCGGGTGGCAGGCTGAGCAGCATGAACGGTCGTGACCTGGTGCGTTCGATGAAGGCGGTCGGTTCTGCGGGGGCGGGCCAGGGCTTGCTCACCGTGCGGGCCGCGTGGCGCAGGAGGCGTATCGACGCCGTCGGGCTGCCGGTGCGGGGTGCCGAACGCGCGCGGGTTCCCGGGCCTGTGCTGTCCGCGGAACCCGCGCCCGGCGGTGGCGTCGTCCGGTTCACCCGGTCGCAGCTGCGGATCACCGTCACGTCGGGCGGAGCGGTCTTCTGGGGTTGGGACGGGGCGGGGCCGGAGCCCTCGTACGCGCTCGCGGGCGGGGTTCCCGAGCCGGACCTCCGGGCCGTGCTGGAGCCGGACAAGGACGGCGCCTGGCGGGTGGTGGCGGAGCGGATGACGGTGGTCGTGTCACGGCTCGGCGCGGTGGAGGTGCGGACGCCGGGCGGGGTGAGTCTGCGGCGCGAACTGCCGCCGCGGTGGTGGGAGCCGGCCGGGGGCGGCGGGGCGCGCTGGATGCAGCGCTCCGAAGTGGCCGCCGACGCGCGTTTCTTCGGCCTGGGCGGACGGGCTTCGGGGCTCCGGCTGCGCGACGGGTCGTACCGGCTGTGGAACACCGCTCCCGGGCACGCCTTCGGTCCCGGTGACGATCCGCTGCACCTCACCATGCCGGTGCAGATGGTGGTGGCCGACGCGGCCACCCATCTCGTGTTCCACGACAGCTCCTGGGACGGCACCGTGACCCTGCGCGAGGGCGAGGAGGGCGCCGGGTCCGGGCACGACCGGGCCGGTACGAGCGATCTGCGCATGGACGGCGGGCCGCTGCGCTGCTGGGTGGTGGTGGGTACTCCCGCGCGCGTGCTGCAGACCTGGGCGTCCCTGACGGGTGCCGCCGCGCTGCCGCCTGCCTGGGCCCTGGGGCATCATCACGCGCTGCGGGGCATCGGGAACGAGCAGGAGGTCCGGCGGGTCGTGGGCGGCTACCACGAGCACGGTCTGCCGCTGGACGCCGTGCATCTGGGTGTCGAGCACTTCGACGCGCACCGGACGTTCACGGTCGACCGGGACCGTTTCCCGAAGCTGCCGGTGCTCGCGGAGGAACTTCGCCGGGACGGGATCCGGCTGGTGTCGGTCGTGGAACCGGCCGTCAGGCCCGAACCGGGCACTCGCGTGTACGACACCGGAAGCGCCGAGGACGCCTTCGTGCGGGACTCCTCCGGAGAGGTGGTGCGCGGGGTGGTCCGGTCGGGCGAGGCGGTCTATCCGGACTTCACGCGCGCGCGTACGCGCCGGTGGTGGGGCGGGCTCTACGAGGAGCGGCTGTCCCAGGGGTTCGCCGGCTTCTGGCACGACCTGGACGAACCCGTGTCCCTGGCCGCTTTCGGCGAGTCCACGCTGCCCCGTTCGGCCCGGCACGACCTGGAGGGCCGCGGCGGCGACCATCGCGAGGCGCACAACGTGTACGCCCTCTCCATGGCCCGGGCCGCTTACGAGGGGCTGAGCGAACTGGTTCCCCAGGAGCGGCCGTTCCTGTTCTCGCGTTCCGGGTGGGCCGGAACGCAGCGCTACGGAGGGACCTGGTCCGGGGAGGCGGCCACGGGCTGGCCCGGTCTGCGGGCGTCTCTGTCGCTGGTCCTGGGTCTGGGCCTGTGCGGGGTGCCGTACTCGGGGTCCGACGTGGGCGGCTCCGGGACGAGCCCTTCCCCCGAGCTGTATCTCCGGTGGTTGCAGCTGGGCGCGTATCTGCCGCTCTTCCGTACGCACGCGGGTCCGCGGACAGGGATCGGGGAGCCCTGGGAGTTCGGTGACGAGGTTCTGGAGCACACGCGCGTGGCGCTCGTCGAGCGGCGGCGGCTGCTGCCGTACTTCATGACGCTGGCGCATCTGGCACGGCGTACGGGTGCGCCCTATGTGCGGCCGCTGTGGTGGGGCGTCCCGGAGGACAGGGCGTTGCGCGACTGCGAGGACGCCTTCCTGCTCGGTGACTGTCTCCTGGTGGCTCCTGTGCTGGCGCCGGGGACGGACCGGCGTGCCGTGCGGTTGCCGCGGGGCCGCTGGTACGACGTCGAGACCGAGCGGGTGTACGAAGGGCCCGCCCGGGTGGTGGTCGACGCCCCTGTGTCACGGATTCCGGTACTGGTCCGCGCGGGTGCCGTGCTGCCGGTACGCGGCGGCGACGGCTCTCCGGAGCTGGAGGTGTGGGCGCCCGCCCCCGGACGGACCGGGGGCGGGCTGGTGGTCACCGACTCCGGGGACGGCTGGGAGGAGCCGGAGATCGAGCGTTATGTGACGCGTCGGCAGGGGGCGCGTGTGGTCGTGGAGCGTGAGGGGGAGGACGGCCCGGTCGAGCCGTCCCTCCCCGTACGGGTGCGAGGGCTGGGCTGAGGCCCTGACGAGCGGGCTTCGCCCGGCCCCGACGGTCTCTCAGACGTACCGGCCCTCGAACCACGCCTTGGCCGCCATCGTGTGCAGTGGGAACGCGAGTTCGGTCGACCTGCGCAGCAGGTGCCAGCCCTCGGTCTCGTCCGTGGCGACGGACGGCGGCAGGTCGTCGGCGGGACGCTCCGGGAGGGCTCCGAAGAGCAGCAGGTGCCCGTCGGGTGAGCTCAGCGCGTCGACGAGGCGTACGTCGCGGCTCGCCGCGACGATGCCAGTCTCCTCCTTGAGCTCACGGACGACGGCCTGCCGCCAGTCCTCCCGGTGGTCGATGAACCCTCCGGGCAGAGCGACTCCCCCGCGCGCGGGGGCGATCGTTCTGGTGATGACGACCAGGGCCGCCCCCTTGGTGTCGTACACGGGCTGCAGGGCCACGGCGACCGGCAACGGGTTGCGGTAGGCCACACCGTCGCAGGAGGCGCAGGTACGGGGCCAGCCGGAGACGCCTTCTCCGTAGGGTGCGCCGCAGCTCGAACAGTGGGTGCCCGGCGCGGAGTTGGCGGACGGGATTTGGGATGGAGACACGCCCGGGACTGTATCCGATGATCAGAAGGTTGTTTCGGCTGGCCGCCTCGGTGCCGCCTCACCGTCACCTCAGCCACTCCCCAGCCACTCCTCGGTCTCTCCTTGGTCTCTCCTCGGGACCTGCTCAGTGGGACGTGACGAGGGAGTGGGCCGAGACCGGGAAGTCGAAATAGGTGTCGGGATAGGCCTCGGGCCGATAAGTGAAGTGCCACCATTCCTCCGCGAGGTTCACGAACCCGAGGTCTTCGAGGGTGTCCTTCAGGAGGAGCCTGTTGGCGCGCTGCTCCCCCTGGATGCGCGGATCGAGCGTGTGCGACAGGGTGTCGAAGCAGTCGTAGCCGGTGCCCATGTCCACGGAGTTGTCGGGGAAGCGCTCGCCCTGGGGTGCGAAGCAGGGCACGAGGCGTTCTCCGGGGACGTACGGCCGGGTCGGCTTCGCGGGGAGTTTCACGATCGTGAGGTCCATGGTCGAGCCGCGGCTGTGGCCGGACTTCTCGGCGATGTAACCGTCCTCGAACAGCCGGGTCTTGTCGACGTTCGGGTAGAACTCGTCCTTCATGCTCTGGTCGTCGAGGTCCTTGGCCCAGCGGACGAAGTGGTCGACGGCTCGCTGGGGCCGGTAGCAGTCGTACACCTTCAGGGAGTAGCCCTGGGGCAGGAGCTGTCGCTGGGCCTCGTGGAGGGCTTCGGCGGCGGGCTTCGTGAGGATGCACAGCGGCTCGCGGTAGCCGTCGATGCGCTCGCCCACGAAGTTGTGCGGGGTGAAGTAGCGGATCTCCTGGATGATCGTGCGGTCCACGGAGCGCAGGGCCACGAAGTCCTCTGGGGCCTTCGGCCCGGGTGTCGCCGTCGCGGTGGCGGAGGCGGCGCTGACGGCGAGCAGGGCGGCGAGCGCGGTGACGAGACCGCGTACCGCTGTGGTGAGTCGGGTCATGACCCATGCGTCTATCAGGCGCGGGTTCCCCCGGGGAAGTGGGCCCGGGCGAGGGACGACCGGGACCACCCCCGTGGGCCCCGGTCGTCCCCTACCGATAGTCGGACGCCCAGGAGGCCCCCGGCGGTTCTCCGCGGTCACCCGCGGTTCTCCGTACCGGTCGGCCCTTACCGTGCGCACTGCCCAATCGGCGTGGGCCGTGGCAGACTTCTGACGTTCCGTCAGATGCAGCTGATCCAGTGTCGTGGAGGAACCTTGTCGCGCACTCGTACACCCGTCGTCACCGGCTGGTTCGCCGGCGAGGGAGACGACTTCCGGCTCCTCGGCACGCGCTGCTCGGCCTGCGCGTCCGTGTTCTTCCCCCGGGAAGACGCCTTCTGCCGCAATCCGGGTTGCTCCGGCGGCGAACTGGTGGAGGTGCCGCTGTCGAGGCGGGGCCGCGTCTGGTCGTACACGGACAGCCGGTACCGGCCGCCGTCACCCTACGTGTCCGATCGGGAACTCGAATGGGAGCCCTACGCGTTGATCGCTGTGGAGCTGGCGGCCGAGCGTCTCGTGGTGCTCGGGCAGACGGTTCCCGGTGTCGCCGTCGCCGATCTGACGGTGGGCATGGAGGTGGAGGTCGTCCCGGGCGTGCTGAACGAGGACGCGGAGACGACCTGGACGACCTGGCACTGGCGGCCGACGGGGGTGACGGCATGACGGGTGAGGTGGCGGTGCTCGGCGCGGGCATGCACCCATGGGGCAAATGGGGGCGGTCGTTCGTCGAGTACGGGACGGTGGCGGCGCGCGAGGCGCTGTCCGACGCGGGCCTCGACTGGCGCCGGGTCGGCTCGATCGTCGGCGCGGACACGGTGCGTGGCGGCTATCCGGGATATGTGGCCGGAGCGACGTTCGCCAAGGCGCTGGGCTGGCAGGGGGCCCGGGTGGCGAGTGTGTACGCCGCGTGCGCGTCCGGGGCACAGGCCGTCGACACCGCGCGGGCACAGATCCTCTCGGGGCTCGCGGACGTGGTGCTGGTGGTGGGTGCGGACGCGGCGCCGAAGGGTTTCTTCCGGCCCGCGGGCGGGGACCGGGCCGACGATCCGGACTGGCTGCGGTTCCGGGTCCTCGGGGCGACGAACCCGACGTACTTCGGGCTGTACGCGCGCCGGCGGATGGCGGTCCACGGGGACACCCTGGAGGACTTCGCGCAGGTCAAGGTGAAGAACGCGGCCATGGGGGCGCTGAATCCGAACGCGCGCTACCGCAAGCGGGTCACCGCCGAGGAGGTCGCCGCGTCGGCCGTGGTCGCCGATCCGCTGCGACTGCTCGACATCTGCGCCACCTCGGACGGCGGGGCGGCGCTGGTGCTGTCCAGCATGGAGTTCGCGCGCCGGCACGGGGCCGCGGACCCGGTGCGGATCCGCGCGGTGTCCACGGTGACGCCCCGCTATCCCACCACCGTGCTGGATCTGCCCGACATCGCGACGGACTCGGCGGTCGCGGTGGAGCCCGCGGACGAGACGTTCCGCGCGTCGATCGCGCGGGCGGCGTACGAGGAGGCGGGGATCGGTCCGCAGGACCTCTCGCTGGCCGAGGTCTACGACCTGTCCACGGCCCTGGAGCTGCAGTGGTACGAGGATCTGGGACTGTGCGGTGAGGGCGGGGCGGCCAAGCTCCTGCGGGAGGGCGCGACGGCGCCGGGCGGACGCATACCCGTGAACATGAGCGGAGGACTCTCCTCCTTCGGAGAGGCCGTTCCCGCGCAGGCCATCGCCCAGGTCTGCGAGCTCACCCGGCAGCTGCGGGGAACGGCGGGCGACCGGCAGGTGGCGGGCGCCCGGGTCGGAGTCACCGCGAATCAGGGGCTGTTCGGGCACGGGTCGGCCGTGATCGCCGTCAGATGAGGCGGCGCGCGGCCGGCCCGGGGGTGGCTGCGAACCGTTCTCGCCCGCGACCTTGACGCTCCCACAGTGCCGGTGAACACTTCCGGTGTCAGTCGGCGTCGCCGCAATTCGGCGTATTCAGGCACTGCGCCGCGCGGGCCCTCGTCCGCGCCAACGGGCCATCCCCCACCGGCGATTCGACTGCTACGGCACGCTCGTCACGGACGCCGGGCGGGGCGCGGGATCTCCCTGCCCTCGGCTGAAGTAGCCATGGGAACGCACCCTGCACGGTGGACCGGGGCCGATCGCCCCGGGTTTGGGCCTAGGAGCCGCCATGAGCAACGGAGATGTTTTCGTCGGTGAGGTCATCGGCACAGCGATACTCATCCTCTTCGGCGCCGGAGTGGTCGCCGCCGTCGTACTCAACTATTCCAAGGCGAAGGACGCCGGCTGGGTCGTCATCGCCTTCGGCTGGGGCTTCGGCGTGCTGGCCGGCGCGTACACCGCCGCGCCGCTGTCCGGCGGGCACCTCAATCCGGCGGTGACGCTCGGCATCGCGATCGACACCGGCGACTGGGACCAGGTCCACATCTACATCGCCGGGCAGATGGTCGGCGCGTTCCTCGGCGCGGTGCTGTGCTGGCTGGTCTACTTCGCGCAGTTCCAGGCCAACGCGGAGGACGAGATCGCGCAGCCGACGCTCGGGATCTTCTCGACCGCGCCCGAAATACGCAATCCCGTGGCGAACCTCATCACCGAGATCATCGCGACCATCGGCCTGGTCCTGCCGATCCTGGCCTTCGGGCTCACCGAAGGGCTCGGCCAGTCCGGTACCGCGATCCTGATCGTCGCGTTCCTGGTGGTCGGCATCGGTCTGTCGCTCGGCGGTCCGACGGGGTACGCCATCAACCCGGCCCGCGACCTGGGCCCGCGCATCGCGCACGCCGTCCTGCCGATCCCCAACAAGGGTACGTCGGACTGGAGTTACTCGTGGATTCCGGTGGCGGGACCGCTGATCGGCGGAGCGCTGGCCGGGGTCATCTTCAACGCGGCCTTCTAGGCCAGGTCGTCGCGGTCCCGCTGCCGGGCGGACGACGGCAGCGGGAC
>NZ_JBHWZP010000275.1:0-12789 GCF_042728395.1 Streptomyces sp. NPDC060205 | reverse complement strand
TGCGGGTCCGGTGGGGGCTGGTCGCGCAGTTCCCCGCGCCCCTCAAAAGCGGGGCTACGCCCCATGCTTTTGCCCCTAAGGGGCGCGGGGAACGGCGCGGGCAACCCCCACCGGCCCGCAGATGCACAACAACAAATCGCCCCCTTCGAAGACCACCGGACCGCACATGCGCGACAACCCGCCACCCCCTCCAGGGGCGCGGGGAACTGCGCGACCAGCCCCCACCGGACCCGCACCCGGGCACACGCCCCCTGCCCCGCAAGGGGCGCGGCCCGCGACGGCCGAGGCCCGCCTTGAAGGGGCGCGGGGAACGGCGCGAACGGCCCCCACCGGACCCGCAGATGTGCGACAACCAGTCAGCCCCTAGGGCCCCGCCCCCGCAAGCTGGAGTGCAGCTCGTTCGGGATGGGCGCAGGGCATGGATCTGCCCCGGCTCCGTGTGTGGAGCCGGGGCAGATCGGGGGTCGTGCGTGCGAAGGCGTCCCCACCCCAGCGCACGCACGAGGTCAGTGGGTGACCCAGTCGATCCCGGGCCCGCTCACCGCGCAGCGGCTAGTGGGCGATGACCGGCACCTTCAGGTCGTCCTCGGCACCGTCGGCGGACTCGGACGCCGCGTTCATGTCCACACTGCCCGCGTTGACGAAGGTGAAGACGATCGCCGCGGCCGCCACGAGGATGCCGACCGCGAACCAGATCGCGTTCGTGTACCCGTGCACCTGCGCCTGCAGCTGCACCAGCTGCTGCTGGGACTGCGTGGCCGCACCGCCGATGTGGTCCTTGACGTACGCGGTCGTGGCCGAAGCCGCGATCGTGTTCAGCAGGGCCGTACCGATCGCGCCACCCACCTGCTGCGAGGTGTTGACCATCGCGGAGGCGACACCGGAGTCACGCGGTTCGACACCGAGCGTGGCCAGGGACATGGCCGGCATGAACGCCGTACCCATACCGAGGCCGAGCAGCAGCATCGCCGGCAGGAGCAGCGTCGCGTACGAGGAGCCGATCTCCATCCGGGTCAGGAGCAGCATGCCGAGCGCCGCGACCAGGAAGCCGGGGCCCATCAGCAGCCGCGCCGGAACGCGGTTCATCAGCCGGGCGCCGATCTGCGTGGAGCCCGTGATCATGCCCGCGATCATCGGAAGGAAGGCGAAACCGGTCTTGACCGGCGTGTAGCCCTTCACGATCTGCAGGTAGTACGTCAGGAAGAGGAACAGACCGAACATCGCGATGATCGCGAGGCCGAGCGAGAGGTAGATACCGCCGCGGTTGCGCTCGGTGATGACGCGCAGGGGCAGCAGCGGGGCCTTGACCTTCGACTCGACGACGACGAACGCGGCCAGGAGCAGCGCCGACGCGACGAACAGGCCGATCGTGGTGGTGTCGCTCCAGCCCTCGGACTCGGCGCGCGTGAAGCCGTAGACGAGCGAGACCAGACCGAGGGTCGACAGGACGACACCCGGGATGTCGAGCGGCGAGCGGTTGCGGCTGCCGACCGGCTCACGGATGACGAAGTACGCACCGGCGGCGGCGACGACCGCGAACGGGATGTTGACGAAGAAGGTCCAGCGCCAGTTCAGGTACTCGGTGAGGAATCCGCCGAGGATGAGGCCGACGGCGCCACCGCCACCGGCGATCGCCCCGTAGATGCCGAACGCCTTGGCGCGTTCCTTGGAGTCGGTGAACATCACCGCGAGGAGGGAGAGCGCGGCCGGGGCGAGCAGCGCGCCGAAGGCACCCTGCAGCGCGCGGGAGCCGAGCAGCATCGCCTCGTTGGTGGCGGCGCCGCCGAGCGCGGACGCGCCGGCGAAGCCGATCAGACCGGCGACGAAGGTGCGCTTGCGGCCCCACAGGTCGGCTATGCGGCCACCGAACAGGAGGAGTCCGCCGAAGGCGAGGGCGTAGGCGGTGATGACCCACTGCCGGTTGCCGTCGGAGATCCCGAGGTCCTGCTGGGCCGAGGGAAGGGCGATGTTCACGATGGTCGCGTCGAGCACGACCATCAGCTGGGCGAGCGCGATGAAGACCAGCGCTTTCCAGCGGTTGGAATCGGGAGCCGGCGCCTTGGCGGCGTTGGCCTGGACTGTTTCAGACATGGGAGTACCCACTTCAGGACTTCGTGGCGAAAAAACGTGACGGAAGGGACGGCTCGTCACCGGTGACGTCTTCGTCGACTTCGTTGTCGACGCCCTCCTCGACGTCCTTGTCGATGACGACCGGTGGCTTGTGGTGTGAGTAGTGACTCTCGAAAGGCGCAGATCTGATCGCTCGGCCGCCTCAGGCGGTCGCCCGATCGGTCAGGCTCGTCGCAGGTCCTCCATGGTCGCGGCCGCACCGGGCAGTTCGGAGCGGGCGGGCGCCCGTAGCCCGTCCAGGAACAGCTGCAGGTGGCGGTGTACGAAGCGGTCCATGTTCGGGCACGCGGTACCGGGCAGTGGCCGGGTGAGCTGGCTGACGGCGATCATGAGATCCCCGACTGCGACGTCGGGACGGAGCTGGCCCGCGGTCCGGGCCCGCCCCATGAGTGTCTCGATCAGCTCCTCGACCCGCTCGCGCGAGGCGACCAGATCCGGGTGGTTCTCGTCGAAGGCCTCCGAGAGCATCGGGCACAGGGCACCGATCCGCTCGTCGGCCGAAGCGTGCACGAAGCGCGAGAGTGCCTCGAAGGCGTCACCGGTCTCGGCGAGCATCTGCTCGACCTGTTCCGAGACACGGTCCATGACCGAGCAGACGACCTCGCGCTGGAGGGCCGCCCGGTCCGGGAAGTTGCGGTACAGCGTGGCGTTGCCGATACCCGCCCGGCGGGCGATCTCGTCGAGCGGCACCTCGGCACCGAACTCGACGAACATCTCCCGTCCGGCGGCGACGATCCGCTCCCGGTTGCGCAGAGCATCGGCCCTCGGGCGGGGCACCTTGCGCTGGGCGACGGTTGCGGTCTCCACGGCGTACTCCTTCGACGTTCTCTCGGTGGTCTCTGCCGTCCGGCCGATCCGGGGAACGCCTCCCCGGTTCGTGCGGACACAGGTCTAAACGGGGAAACGATCCCCGGTTATTTCCCGATCCTGAAGAAGTTCGATGTGACCTGAGTCACAGATCATTCGGGGGTGGTTTGCCACCCGTCTCCCACGATCGGTCTCCTCCAGCGCGCGCCCCGCCATCCGGCGGCACAGGGTGATCGGACAGGGTGCAGCCAGAAACGGCCGGCTGCCCGGAGCGAAGGGCTTCGCATGCAGCCGACCAGCCGCCGGATACGCCCGCGCCGCCGCACCGCAGCCCTCGTCTCGGTCACCGCACTCACCCTGGCGGTCAGCACCTCCGCCGGAACCGGACACCTGACGGGCGGCTCGACCTCGGCGGCGGGCCCCGTGGCACCGGCGGCCGGCACCTCCCCGCTCGGTCCCTGCATGATCAGCGGTCCGGCGGGCGTGCAGATGTCGGAGGGCATCCCCACCCCCGCGGGCTACGCGCGTTCCACCGGCACCGTCCGCGCCCTCAACCTGATGGTCGACTTCTCCGACGCGCCCGGACAGGGCAAGGCGCTCGACCGCTTCGGTGAGTTCTTCCCGCAGACCACCGACTGGTTCCGCACCAGTTCGTACGGCCGTCTCGACTACCGTCCGCAGGCCCCCATAGGCGACTGGCTGCGCATGCCCAAGCCCTTCAAGGAGTACGGGATAGAACGCGGCGCCCCCTTCGACCCCGGCTACCGCGAACTGGTCCAGGACATCGTGAGCACCGCCGACCCGAAGGTGAACTTCCAGGACTACGACCTGCTGAACGTCCTGATCACCCCGAACGCCGGCCCCTCCGCCCTGGACACCGTCCTGTCCGTCACCTTCGCGGGCAACACCGAGGCGCCGGTCGCCGACGGGGTGCCCGTCGCCAACGCGTCCTTCGTCTACAGCCGCCAGGACGACGGGTCCGGCACGTACGCGGAGACCGGTTACCGCGTGCTCCCCCACGAGAACGGCCATGTCTTCGGACTGCCCGACCTCTACACCCAGGACGGCGGCGGCGCGGTCGGGCACTGGGACATCATGAGCGAGGACTGGGGGGCCGACAACGACCTGCTGGGCTGGCACAAGTGGAAGCTCGGCTGGCTCGACGACTCCCAGGTCGGCTGCGCGGCCTCGCCCGGCACGACCGAGCATGTGCTGACCCCGCTGACCGAGCCCGGCGACGGCGGCAAACTGGTCTTCGTGCCGGTCGACGCGAAGACGGGGTACGCGGCCGAGCTGCGCACCCAGGCCGGCAACGACGACTCGGTCTGCAAGACGGGCGTACTGATCTACAAGGTGAACGCCGACGTCGACACCGGCCACGGCCCGATCTCGGTGATCGACTCCACGAAGGACAGCGGCGGCTGCACCCGCAGCCCGAACGTCCACGCCGAACTCTCCGACGCCCCCTTCTCCCCCGGCCAGTACTTCAAGGACCTGGAATCCGGCATCCGCATCACCGTCGCAGGCAAGGACCCCAAGGGCAACCACCGCGTGTACGTGACCCGCACCCCGTAAGTCTTTTGCTTGCAAGGGGCGCGGGGAACGGCGCAATCTTTTTGCCTTCAGGGGCGCAGCCCCCTGAAGGGGCGCGGGGAACTGCGCGACCAGCCCCCACCGGACCCGCAGGTCACATACGCCCGGCCCCACCCTCCCCCTCCCCATTCATTACCGTGGTCGGCACACCGTTATGGGGAGCCATGCCACCGACCCACGTCACCCCGCCCAAGCCCGACGCAGTCGACCCCGCCGAGGCAGTGGCCCCGCTGATGCGCGGCATCACCGTGCTGCACCGCCTCACCGAGGCGAACGGCACGCAGAGCCTCAGCGCCCTGGAGAAGACCACCGGACTCGCCAGAAGTACGGTGGACCGCATCGCGGCGACCCTCGCCCGCATGGGCTACCTGCGCCTCGACGGCCGCGACGCCGTCCTCACCCCACGGCTGATGGAACTGGGCAACGCCTACCTCGCCGCGCTCCGCCTCCCCCGTCTGCTGGACACCCGCGCCGACGCCCTCGCCGACGAACTGGACGAGTCCGTCTCCCTCGCGGTCCCCGACCGGGACGGCATCCGCTTCATCCACCAGGCCACACGCCGGCGCGCGATGTCCCTGAGCTTCCGTATCGGCGACCTGCTCCCCGCCGAACGGACCGCGCCGGGCCCGCTGTTCGCCACCGGGTGGACGCCGCAGGACTGGGCGCGGTGGCGGGACAGACGGGCGGCGGACCCGCAGGACCGTGGCTTCCCCGCGGTACCGCCACGCGAACACCCCACCCGCGACGCGGAGTTCGAGGAACGGGCCCGGCAGGCGGGCACCCGTGGCTGGGCCCTGGACGACCAGCTGATCGAACCGGGCCTGGTCGCCGTCTCGGTGCCCGTACGGGACCGGGCCGGCCACGTCGCCTGCGTGGTGAGCGTGGTGAGCCACACCAGTCGGCACAGCGCGGACTCCCTGCGGGAGACCATGCTGCCGCGGCTGCGGGCGACCGTACGCGCCATGGAACGGGATCTGCGCGAGGCGCCCGCCCGGCCGCCCGCCGCCCCGGCCGGGCTCGCCGCCTGGACCGGCGCCTCGAAACAGGAACTGGGCCGGGAGTTCGTCGAGTCGCTGGCCCGCGGGCTGACCGTGATCACGGCGTTCGGCGAGGGGCGGGCGGAGCTGACGCTCACCGAGGTGGCGCAGGCGACGGGGCTCGCGCGGGCGACGGCACGGCGGGCGCTGATCACGCTGGAGCACCTGGGCCATGTCACGTCCCACGGGCGGCACTTCACACTGACGCCCCGCGTCCTGTCGCTGGGCTTCCCGCCCCTGTCCCGTACGACGCTGTCGCAGATCGCGGCCCCGCACCTCGCCGATCTCGCGGGGCGGCTGCACGACTCGGCGTCCCTCGCGGTCCTCGCGGGCGACGAGATCCAGTACACGGCCCGGGTCGCGACCAGCCGCATCATGAGCGTCAACATCACGGTCGGCACACGGCTGCCGGCGTACGCGACCTCGCTGGGGCGGGTGATGATGGCGGACCTCTCCCCCGCCGGGCGGGAGCCGTTCCTGACCGGCCGCCTGGACGCGCTGACCCCGCACACGGTCACGGACCCGGCGGGCCTCGCGGCCGTCCTGGACCGCGTGCGGTCGGCCGGGTACGCGCTGGTGGACGGGGAGCTGGAGGAGGGGCTGCGGTCGATCGCCGCTCCGGTCCGGGACCGTACGGGGGGTGTCGTGGCCGCCGTGAACGTGGCCATGCACAGCTCTCGGCGGACGGTCGAGCGGTGTGTGGCGGAGGTGCTTCCGGAGCTGTCGGCGACGGCGGGGCTGATCGAGGCGGATCTGCGGGTTGCGGGGCGCTTCACCCGCGTACCTGTCGCCTAGCCGGCGGGGGGATGGAACGGGGTTGCGGGTCGGGTGCGGGTCCGGTGGGGGCTGGCCGCGCAGTTCCCCGCGCCCCTTCAGGGGCTGCGCCACCTGAAAGACAAAAGACTGCGCCGTTCCCCGCTGCCCTGCGTGCGGCACCAGCTTCTTTGCGTGTGTGGGTTGGCCGTGCTTGGGTCGGGCGATGAACTTCTTGTTGACGGCCAGTGGTGTGCGCAACGGCACGCAGCGGGATGCGCTGCGGGACATGCTGGGGAAGCCGTTCGGATCGGCGAACGTCGTGTACGTTCCGACGGCGTCGCTCGCCGAGCCCGGGGACCACGGGTGGTTCGTCGACGACCTGAACCGCATGCGCGACCTCGGCTGGCGGGAGTTCGACGTCCTGGAACTGAACGGCCTGCCCCGGCAGTTGGTGCTCGACCGGCTGTTGCGCGCCGACGTCATCTACGTCAGCGGCGGCAACCATTACCACCTCGCGCGCAGCATCACCGGCAACGGCCTGGCCGACGGCTTCCTGGAGGCGCTGGAGAGCCGGGTCTACGTGGGGTTCAGCGCCGGTTCGATGATCTTCAGCCGTCGTCTCGACGAACGCTCCGCCGATGTCATCGGGGACGCCGCGGACCTCCACGTCCTCGGCGCGACGACGCTGGAACCGCCGTTCGGCCTCTTCGACTGGTATCTCAAGCCCCACCTGTACTCACCGGACTTCCCCGAGCGCGACGACGCGTGGGCGGACCGGATCGCCTCGCGGGCGGACTTCCCGATCTACTTCACCGACGACGACACGGCGGTCCGCGTCAGGGACGGCAAGGTGGATGTGGTGTCGGAAGGCCGCTGGCGCTTCCACCCGTGACACGCCTGAGCCGGACGCGCCTGTCCGACCGAAGGCCGACCGTCGGGTGCGGGCCCGGTGGGGGCTGGCCGCGCAGTTCGCCGCGCCCCCAAAAGCCCACGGGCCGACCGTCGAGTGCGGGCCGGTGGGGGCTGATCGCGCAGTTCCCCGCGCCCCTCAAGAAGCCCGGTGCGGGCCGGTCGCACAGTTCGCCGCGCACCTCAAGAAGCCAGTTCGCCGCGCCCCTGGGTGCCTAGGGGCGCGGGGAACTGCGCACTCTTTGACCGGGCCGGAGCTACGCGCTCTGGCGGGAGACCGGGCGGTGCAGTGGTGAGGGCGCCTCCGGCGGGGGCGTGCCCTCTCGGCGGCGGCCGGAAGCGACCAGTTCCTTCAGCGTCGGCTCCGCCGCGAGCCGCGGCAGCAGCAGGGCCCAGAAGCGGGTGAGCATCGACTGGGAGAGCCACTGCGCGTTGCGGCTGCCCAGCGCCCCGAATCCGACCGTCGCCGCGACCACCGCGTGCGCGGCGTCCTGCGGCGCCACGTCCCGCGCCAGCGCGCCCTCCCTGGCCGCCTGCGCCAGCAGGCTCTCGACCCACGCCTGCCAGCGCCGCCGCAGATCCGCCCCGGGCGCCACCGGCACGGGACTCTCGCTGAGGTCGAACCCGGCCCGCAGGATCACATCGTGCCGCAGACCCCGCAGCAGGGCGTGCGTCGTGTCGACCAGCACCTGCAGCGGCCCCCCGCTCCCGGCGGCCTGCCCGCGTGCCGCACCCTCGTGGGTGATCTGGCGCAGCCGCTGCGCAGCCGCCTCCCACACCGCCGCGGTGAGCGCCGCCTTGCTGGCGAAGTGGAAGTGCAGCGCGCCGTTGCTCACACCGGCACGGGTGCTGATCGTGGACAGGGACACGACGTCGAAGCCGTCCTTGCTGAAGAGTTCGGCCGCCGACTCGATCAACGCGTTGCGCGTACGCACCGCTCGCTCCTGCTGGGCCATCAGAACGCTCCGTTGCTGCGAGGGCATGCCGGAAAGGCAGAAACACGATAACAAACCGCGCGGGCGGTTTCTATAGCCCCTACGGGGCCGGCGAGAGGAGCACCGGCAGTGAGCCGTAGCCGTTGACGATGAACGACTCCACCGGCTCGATCCCGTCCACCGGTACCGCCAGGGCCAGTCGGGGAAAGCGCTCGAACAGCGCGGCCACCGCCACACCCGCCTCGATTCGCGCGAGCGGGGCCCCCAGGCACCGGTGCACCCCGTGCCCGAAGGCCAGGTCCTCACGCCGGCCCGGCCGCAGCACATCGAAGACGGCGACATCGTCCCCGTACGCCTCGGGGTCGCTCGAAGCCGCGGCGAAGGAGACGAGGATGGGATCTCCCTGACGGATCGTCACCGCGCCCTCGCCCTCGCCCCCGTCCACGCTGCCGTCCGCGTCCGTTCCGGATCCGCCGCCGCCCAGCGTGATGTCGTCGACCGCGAACCGCATCGGCGAGTACGCCGCCGGGCTGTGCACCCGCAGCGTCTCGTCCACGACGTCGGCCCAGGTCGCCCGTCCCTCGCGTACGTGGGCCAGTTGGCCGGGGTGGACGAGCAGCGCGCCGACGGCGTTGGTGATGAGGGTGCAGGTCGTCTCCTGGCCCGCGGCGATCATGAGGTAGAGGGTGCCGAGGAGTTCCTGCTCGCTGAGCCCGCCGTCCTGGTCGCGGACCTCGATCAGCGCGGACGTCAGATCGCCGCCGGGGCGCTCCCGCTTCTCGGCGACGAGCCGCGCCAGCATGCCGAAGACCTCGACCTGCGCGGCGGCCATCTCCGCGGCAGGCACCGCTGTGCCGAACACCAACTCCAGCGCGGTGCACAGGGGTTCGCGTGCCTCCTCCGCCACGCCGAACAGCTCGCAGATCACCCGCATCGGCAGGAGTTTGGCGAACTCGGCGCGCAGATCCACCCGTTCGCCGGCCGGGTGGGCGGCCAGTTCGTCCAGCAGCCCGGCGGTGAGTTCCTCGACGCGCGCCCGCAGCGCCTCGCTCCGGCGTGCGGTGAACGCGCCCGCGACCAGCCGTCGCAGCCGGGCGTGGTGCTCCCCGTAGGCGAACAGCATGTTCTCGTTGGCGACCCACGGATACAGCGGCCACTCGGCGTCTATCCGTCCGTCGACGAAGGCGGGCCAGTGCTGCCGGGCGTCCTTGGACACCCTCGGATCGAGAAGGAGCTGCTTGACGTACTTCTGCCGTACGACCGCCCAGGCGGTCACCTCACCCGGCAGTTCCACCGCGGCGACCGGCCCCCGCGAGCGCAGTTTCCCGGCCTCCGAGGCGAGGTCGCGCCCTGTCACGTCCAACGCGTACGGGCAGGCGGACATGTCCATGCGTGCACTCCGTTCGGTAGGTCGTTCGCACGCCCCGCCGACACGGGGAGGCGTCTTACTGGGGCGCCCGGCCCGGGCGCCTCACTGAACGGCGGTCACGGCCCCAGCCGCCGGCACGGTCCGCGACGGCTTCCCGATCCTGTCCGCGACCTCCCCGACGGCCGCGCCGCCGCGGTCGCCCTCGGGGTCGCCCTCCGGGTCGTCCTCCGGGTCGGGATCGGACCCGGGCTCCGCCTCCGCGTCCGCCTCGGTCGCGGCCTCCGCCTCGCGCAGCCGCATGGCGTCCGCGTGGACGCGGGCCGCCCGCTCGGGGGAGAAGTCCAGCCGTACGAGGATCCCGGGCACCGCGATCGACGGCATCAGATGCCGGTAGAGGTCGGCCACCCGCTCCGCCAGGTCCGCGCGGCCCGTCATGATCCGCGACAGCACCTGCACGCCGGTGAAGGCGCCCACGAACAGCTTGGCCAGCGCGTCCACGTCGGCGTGCGGCAGCACCTCGCCCTTGGCCTTGGCCTCCCGGAAGAGGGCGTGCGTGTGTTCCTGCCAGGCCTGCATGGGCACCCGGCGGTTGAGATGGTCCTTGGGAGAGCCCTGGTCGACGGTCAGCCGCACGCTGCCCTGCACGATCGGGTCCCCGGTGTCCTGCTTGAGCAGATACGCGAGCAGCAGCGCCTCGTCGAGCGACTGCTGCAGTTTCAGCTCCTGTTCGGGCACGCGCGGCAGGGAGTCGACCTGTCCCGCGAGGACCGCCTGCGCCAGCTCCTCCTTGGAGGTGAAGTGGAAGTAGAGGGCGCCCTTGGTCATGCCGGACTTCTTGAGGACGTCCGAGATCGTCGCCGCCTCGTACCCGACCTCGTCGAACACCTGGGCCGCCGCGACGAGAATCGCGCGTCGCGTCCGAATGGCTCGCTCCTGCCGCGCCACGGGAACCTCCGTACCATCCCGCTCACCGGGAAAAAGAGACCAAGAGGTCTGTACCGTACGCTCACGACCTCGCGGCCCAGAATAAAACCAGCCGAACGGTTTCTCAAGGATTCGCCCAGCCCCAACTCGTGGCGCCGCGCCGAGCTGCGATGATGGGGAGAGATCACCGTCGACGCTCCCGGACACTCCCCTCGCTCGGCCCGATCAAGCCTTCGCATCTCCCCCGGCACCTTGAAAAGAAAACCGGTTGGTACGTATCTTTGTGGGGCAGTGGTCCGCATCCGACCAGTCCCACACCCTGGGGAGTTCGATGTCCGTGCCCGCACACACGAAGACCCACCCCGTCGCCGACGAACTGGCCCGGCTCCTCTTCGAGGGCGCCGACCGCGAGCGCGTCCACGGGCCCTGGCGCCGGCTCGTCCGCGGCAGGGAGTTCGCCTACCGGCCGGAACTGTCGCCGCAGGAGCGGACGGCACTGTCGTACGAGCGGCTGCGGCTGCTGAACGCGGCGGCGGGCGACCCGGTGGAGCTGGCGGCCGACCCGTACCGGCTCGCGGGTCTGCACGAGTGGACGGGTCCGGTGGACGGCGGGCTGACCACGCTCGCGAGCATCCACTACAACCTCTTCCTCGGCAGCGTCCTCGACCACGACGGCGGCCGCGAGAGGGACCTCTCCCGCTTTACGTCCCTGCAGAGCACAGGAACGTTTCTCTGCACGGAGTTGGAGCACGGCAACGACGTCGCGTCGATGGAGACGGTCGCGGTGTTCGACCGGGCGACGGGCGGCTTCCTGCTGACCACGCCCACCGAGGGCGCGCAGAAGTTCATGCCCAACACCAGCCTGACCGGCGGCCCCAAGACGGCCGTGGTCGCGGCCCGTCTCCTCGTGGACGGCGAGGACCGCGGCACGTTCCTCTTCCTGACCCCGCTCAGCGACGAGAACGGCCACCTTCCCGGCGTACGGGTCCGCCCGCTGCCCCGGCGCACCGGTACGCCGGTGGACCACTGCCTCACCGCGTTCGACCAGGTGTGGCTGGAGCGCGAGGCCCTGCTGGAGGCCGGGCACGGGCGGCTGTCCGCCGACGGGACGCTGACCAGCAGCCTGGGCAACAGACGCAAGCGGCTGCTGCGCTCCATCAACCGCGTCACCATGGGCAAGCTCTGCATGAGCGCCGGCACGCTCGGCATGTCACGCGCGGCCCTGACGATCGCGGTGCGTTACGCCCACAGCCGCCTCCTGTCCGGCCCCAGGGCGGGCGAGCGCATCCCGCTGGCGGCCCACCGCAGCCACCACGGCCGGCTGCTGCACTCGCTGGCCACGGCGTACGCGATGACGTTCCTGCACCGGTCGACGGTGAGCCTGTTCGCCGCGCACGCCGAGGAGGAGCGGGCGGAGGTGGAACGGGAGGTCGCCGTCGCCAAGGGATGGATCACCTGGCAGGCGCGGGCGATCACGACCGAGTGCCGTGAACGCTGCGGCGCGCAGGGGCTGTTCCCCGCCAACGGGCTGGCCGACCTTCCCCTCAACATCGAGGGCGGCATCACCGCCGAGGGCGACAACCTGGTGATCTGGGTGAAGGCCGCGTCCGAGATGGTCTTCGGCCATCAGGTGACGCGGGCCGACGACGCCCCTGCCGGGCCCGCCGGCCCCGCCGGTCCCGCCGACCGGGAGATCACCGAACTCCCCTTCCTGCGCTCCCTGCTGGCCGACGTCGAACGCATCTGGCAGGACCGGGCGCGGGCCGCCCTGCGCGAGGGGCCCTCCGGGGACCCGGTCGGCCGCTGGAACGTGACGTCGGACGCGGCGCTGGAGATGGTCTCCGCGCATGCGCGGCTCCGGGCGGCGGACGCGTTCCTGGCGGCCATCGCCCACACCGCCGCGGACACGCGGGCGGGCCGGCTGATGCGGAACCTGTGCCGGCTGTTCCTGCTGCGGGAGATCGGGCCGCACACGGGTGATCTGCTGGCCGAGGGCCGCGTCACGGCCGACCACGTACGGGGGCTGCCGAAGGCCGTCGACACGGTGGTGGGCGAGCTGGCGCCGCACCTGATGACCCTGGTCGACGCGTTCGACCTGCCGGCGGAGGTGCTGTCGAACATCCCGATCGCCAGCGGGGGGTATGTCGGCGGGGCCGACGTGTGTGACGGATTGGTGGGGGCGGCGGGCCGCTGAGCCCCGGCCCGTGTCCGGCCCGTCGCCCCCACCCGCGCCCCGATGGGGACTGCCCGCGCAGTTCCCCGCGCCCCTTAAAGGCCGCTGCTCGACTGCGGGTGCGTCGTGGCTGAGCGCGCAGTTCCCCGCGCCCCT
>NZ_JBHWZP010000274.1:0-12795 GCF_042728395.1 Streptomyces sp. NPDC060205 | reverse complement strand
GGCTTCGCTCCTGCCTTCGGCCCGCGCCGCCCCGGCCCCGGCCCCGCGCCACTCACGATGCCCCGGGGTGATCACGCTTCACGCTCTGATCCCGCCTAGGGGCCGATGCACCGGACCGATCCTGATTCCCCTCCCCGGCCCACATGGCCAGGCCCGATCCTGGGGGGGGAGAGACGGCACTTGCCCACAGGCCCGCACGCCAGGTGCGGCCACGGACCCAACAGACGCTTTGTGCTCCACAAGCAGGTGCGCGACGGCTTGGGCTTCGTTGGATCATACGGACCGGTCCCAGGGATCACCCCTCCCCGCCGGAACGGCGGGGCTTGATGAAGTAGGGAAAGTTCTACCGCGCACTCTGAACGTCTTTGATCACTGGAGCCGGACGACCTACTCACGTGAGTAGGTACAGGGCTACGCTTGCTGCGCCTGATGACGTCAGGATGCTGCGACGACAAGGAGTGTGCTCACGGGATGGGACCGAAGTCTGAGCGGGTCTACCGCACGATTCGCGAGTGGATCACGACAGGCAAGTACCACCCCGGTGCCAAGCTCCCGTCGGAGCGGACCCTGTCCGAGGAACTGGAGATCGGTCGCACCGCCCTTCGTCAGGTGCTGGCGAAGCTGGTGGCTGAGGGCGCCGTCGAAGTGCACGGTCGTAGTTCGTACCGCGTACCCGATCGGTCCGTAAGCACGGAGACACCGACGGACGTCGAGCCCTGGCAGATCCATGGTGAGCGGACTCTGTACGACAACCGTTGGGTGAAGCTCGGTCTCGTCGATGTCGAGCCGCCTGGCGTCGAGCGTTTTGAACATCACGTCGTACGCCTGCATCACGTGGCCATCGCTGCCGTCATCGACGATCAGGATCGCGTCCTGATGATGTGGCGATACCGCTTCGTCCCCCAGTCCTTCGGTTGGGAGCTCCCTGGCGGGATCGTCGACGAGGGGGAGAACTCCTTGCAAGCGGCCCTGCGCGAGGTCGAGGAAGAGACCGGCTGGCGGCCCGACGGGCTTCAGCATGTGGTCACGTATCAGCCGATGGTCGGCATGGTCGACTCGCCGCATGAGATCTTCGTGGGCCAGGGCGCGAAGCTCGTCGGCGAACCGACCGACCTGGAAGAAGCCGGGCACATCGCCTGGGTTCCCCTCGCCGACGTACCTGGCCTGATGGCTCGTGGTGAACTCATGGGCTCGGGAACCCTCGTTGCTTTGCTGCACGTGCTTGCTTCCCGGGGTGCCGGCGCTTCGCCTACAGCCGCTGGGTGAGCTGTTCGATACGGCGGCGGTGGCGCACGGACCCTGTGCGGCTTGCCACCAAGCGGGCTTGGCGCAGGTGCTCGTGCGCCTGGTCGTACTCGCCGCGGGCCACGTGTGCCTGCGCGAGATCACAGCGCAGTCCTGCTGATGCCCGGATGAACGTCGGATCGGTCGCTTCCAAGGCTGTGTAGAGGCTGCCTACCGCTTCTTCGTCGCCTATCAGGGCCAGTGCGTTGCCTCGCCACCTGGCCAGATGGCCGCCGTTCAGGAAGATGCTCAGCATGTCGGGGTCGCGGGCTTCCTCGCCCGACGGTAGGCATTTCATCGCGTTGTCGAGTGCGCGCCGGCACTCATCCTGAAGCCCTGCTCTTGCGCAGATCTCGGCTTCGGCCGCATACAGCCATGCCCTGAGCCGCGGGGACATGGCCTTGCCGCCGAGTCGCTGCGCGTCTCGTACCAACTCGACAGCCATCGGGGCTCGGCCCGCATCGCAGAGTACGTATGCCTGCTCCGCGGTGGCGTGAGCCAGATACATCGGCTCGTCTGCCTCCTGGGCGGCCCGCTTGCCCAACTCGTAGTGGCGCCAGGCTCGTTCGACCGCTCCGACGTCGAGTGCCTGCCATGCCGCCAAGGTCGCCGCTCCTGCTAACGCCACGGCTACAGGGCGTCGCGTCTCGGGCAGTACGGCGAATGTGAGGGCGTCTTCCAGCGTCGACAGGTGCGCGGTCATCTGGTCGACAAGGCTTGCCGCACCGAGCTGCCGGTCGATGGTCCGCAGCAGTTCGGTCTGGTCCATGAACGTCTTCACCATGGTCTGGCTGACGTTGCGGGCTGCGTCGATACGGCCCATGAGTTCGTCGTAACCGTCGACTGCGGAGCCGGTGGTTGGTGCCTCCGGCTTGCCGGTCAACTCGTCGTCCGTGACGCCCAGGAGGACGCGGAGGATGCTTGCGTATCGGGTCGAGATGGCTCGCCGGCCGTTCTCCCACTCCGAGACGTACACGCGCAGGCTCGCTGTCGACGCGACGCTGAGCATGTGCTGACGCGCATGACGCTCGATCTCGCGAACCAGACGCTCTTGCGACCACTCGCGCGCGCTTCTTGCTGTCCTGAGTCCGTTCATCACCTGTGCCGCTCCGCATGGGGTGTTGAGCCGTAACAGCAGCATGCCTCACATCGGTGCAGGTCGGCAGGGGTTAACGAGACGCGTGTTAACCCCTGTTGGCTACCGAATCGTTGGCGCGAGCGCTTCTCTAGAAGTGTCGCAGCAAAGCGAGTTGCACCACCGGAGTCACTACAGCACTTGACTTCTGGTGCGCACCAGTTGCAATCTACTGGTGCGCACCAGATGGGCGGTGTGAGTGCCTACGGCTTTGCTGCGGGCCACCCGTCAACGCACAGGAGCGGCGTCCCCACCGCCAAGTAAGCACGCCGCTCCCACCCTCAGAGAGGTAGTTCCATAATGCGTCAGATCCCAGTCGACACTTCCAACGCCACCGTGATGGTCGCCAAGGCTCCGCAGACCAAGCTGAAGGACCGCCGGACCGGTGAGATCGCCATGGACGCCGAGACCGGAGCGAAGCTGCTGACCGTGGACGTGATGTTCGCAGCCAACAACGAGGTGGAGATCCTTTCCCTGACCGTTCCTGAGTCGGGCGTCTCCGAGGAGCTGGTCATGGGCACCCCGGTCGCGCTGACCGGTCTGATCGCCCGGCCGTGGGAGAACGAGTTCAACGGCCAGAAGCGCCACGGCATCGCCTTCCGCGTGGTTGCGGTCACCTCGCTGGCTGTGGCGGGCTCGGCTTCGCAGGCGGCCTGATCATGACTGCCTTCCTGATCGCCCTGGTGCTGGTCGTCGCCGCTGCGGGTCTCCTGCGGTGGCGGCGCCCCGCCTGGTACTGGCTGGTCTTCGGCGTTACCTTCGCTGTTCTGCGGGTCCTGGTCCGTTACGTCTCAGTCATGGATGCCTGCGGGCTGACGGTGCCGCCCTCCCGGTGGCGCCTGGCCCTGGCCCGGATCACGAACCGGCCGGTGCCCGAGTCTCGTGTCCCGCGCATCTTGCGGGTCCGGCCCACCCGTACGGGCCTGGTACTGCGTCTCAAGCTCCGCCCGGGTCAGGACGCCTTCGACGTCTCGGCCGCGTCGGACCGGCTCCGTCACTCCTTCGGCATGTACGGCGTGACCTCTCGTGAACTCCGCTCCGGCGTGGTGGAGGTCCGTATGACCGGCTACGACGTGCTCAAGCGAGTGCAGATGCCGGCCACCGCCGACACCCGGCCGATGCGGGTACCGGTCGCGTTACGTGAGGACGGTTCGGTCCACTACCGCGACTACCGGGCCGTGCCGCACGGGCTCACGCTCGGCGCCACCGAGTCAGGGAAGTCCGTGTATCAGCGCAACCTCGTTGCCGGACTCGCCGCGCAGGACGTCGCCTTGGTCGGCATCGACTGCAAGCAGGGCGTCGAACTCTTCCCGCTCGCCCGGCGCTTCTCCGCTCTCGCCGACAACCCGGACACCGCCCTCGAACTCCTCGAAGCACTCGTGACGCACATGGAGGACGTCTACCAGCTCATCCGCGCTCAGCAGCGCATCAGCGTCAACGTCCCGGACGCACAGATCGCCGCAGACATCTGGGACCTGCCCGTCGACATGCGCCCGGTCCCGGTCGTCGTCCTGGTCGACGAAGTCGCCGAACTCGCCCTGTTCGCCACCAAGGATCAAGAGAAGCGCCGGGATCGCATCGTCACCGCCCTGGTCCGGCTCGCCCAGCTCGGCCGTGCCTCCGGGATCTACCTGGAGATCTGCGGGCAGCGCTTCGGCTCCGAACTCGGCAAGGGGATCACCATGCTCCGCGCCCAGCTCACCGGCCGCACCGCGCACCGCGTCAACGACGAATCCTCCGCGAACATGGCCTTCGGCGACATCGCCCCGGATGCCGTCCTCGCCGCCATCCAGATCCCCACCGAAACCCCCGGCATCGCCGTCACCGGCGACTCCTCCGGCGGCTGGGCCCGCATCCGCGCCCCGCACACCTCGCTGCGCCAAGCCGTGAACATCTGCAACAAGTACGCCGACCGCACCCCCGACCTGCCCGCGCTGGAGCCCTTCCGGCCCGTGGTCGCTCCGCTGCCCTCGCCCCGAGTGCCGCTGTCCAAGACGGCCTCCGCCACCGCTTGATCCTCCCTGCACCCCCGGTCGGCGCGACCGCCCTTCGCGCCAGGTCCCTACCCCCTCCATGCCTCATTGCCGGAAGGAGCCGTGATGGCCCGCCCCGCCCTCCGAGTCGACGCCGTACTCGTCCAAGCCGTCATTGCTGGGGCGCTCTCCTTCGCCCACCTGCACGACCTGGCCGCCGCTGCCGGACAGAGCGGATGGAAAGCCTGGGCCTACCCGATCAGCGTTGACCTGCTCCTCGTCGCCGCCTGGCGACGACTGCGCTCCGACGGGCCATCCCGGCTGGCCTGGTGCTGGTTCGTCATCGCCCTGGTCGCCTCGCTCGGCGCCAACATCGCCACCGCCGGCCTCCTCGACCTCGACCGGGTTCCGGCCTGGCTGAGCATCCTCGTCGCAGCCTGGCCCGCCCTGGCCTTCATGGGCGGCACGCTCCTGGCCCACTCCGCCAACGACCACCCGGCGGTGCCCGAAGTTCCGGCCACCGCACCGGAGCCCGAGACCGGTCCCGAACCGATCATCTCGTCTGAGCCGGGACCCATGCCGGTCGCGCTGAACGAGCCGGAGGAAACTCCCGCACTCCCGGCCGCCGCTGTACCGACCTCAGCTCCTGAGCCTGCCCCGGGTCCGCCCATGGCTGCGGCTCCGTCGGTTCCGGCCGCGCTGGTCGACCACGCACGCAAGATCGCCGCCGACCACCACGCCCGCACCGGATCGCCGATCGACACCGACACCCTGCGCGTCCGCCTCGGCGTCCCGTCCCAGCTCGCCCACGCCATCGCCGCCCAACTCGCCTGATCAGAAAGGAGCGCCACCGACATGCCTGCTCGCGACCACTTCCACTCCGTGATGCGGATCGGGCCCGTGCAGATCGGCACCCACCGCGACCGCAACGGCCAGACCAAGCACGCCGCTGTGTGCACGAACGACCGGTGCGGCTGGTCCGCCGACTACGGCAGCGCGACCGCCGCCCAGCTCGCCGCCCGTACCCACCGCTGCACCGCCCGATAGGAGCCCGCCCCGTGGACGTCCCGCTCTGGCTCGCCCTTGCCGCCGTCGGCTACCTCGGCGTCAAGCTCATCCGCCCACCGTTCTGGCTGGTCCTGGTGCTGCTCCTCGGCGGCTACCTCATCGCGGACAGCCTCCTCGCCCCGGTCATCGACACCGCCGTCAAGTAACCCGTCCCGAAGGGAAATCCGCTGATGTTCCGCCCGAAGATCCCGGCCATGCCGCAGCCCACCGGCTTTACCGCCCCGCCCGTCGTCATCGAGCCGACGGCTGTCATCCAGCACACCTCGACTGCCCCCGCGCCCGCGCCCGTGGCTCCGACTCGGCCGGCTGTTCAGCTCACCCCTGGCGCCGTCGTCGCCCTCGTCGGTAGCGGCACGGCCGTCGTCCTGGTCGTCGGCGCCGTACTCGTCTCGATGCTCCTGGCGGTCGCCATCACTGGTGCGTCCGTCGCCATCTGCGCCTTGGTCATCCGCTCGCTCATCACGAGCGAGGCGAAGCACCGCTGACCTACTCCCGGGCGGCCTCAACCGCCAAGTCTCCGCCGCCCGGGAGCCGTGCCCCTCTCCGATCTCGCAACCGGAAGGAACCCCCAGCATGCCCCCGCACAGCCAACCGCAGGCTCACATCTGCTCGAACTGCAACGGTCATGCTTCCGTCGCCATCACCCTCGGCGGACGTGACCGGCACGGCCACCTGCGGAGCATCACCGCCAACTGCCCGGCCTGCCACGGCACCGGTACCTCCCGCCGCTCGACCGCAGGGGAGGGCGCCCGTGCCTGACGTCCTCCTCAACCCGATCACCCTCGGCGACCTGCTGAGGGTGGCTTCGGCCGACGACTTCGACCGCTGGCAGGACCAGATCCGCCGCACCGGCGGCTGCTCCGACCCGATCCACCTCACCGGCTGGACCCTCGCCAAGGACAAGACGACCGGCGAGACCCTGCACCGCTACTCCACCGAGAACGAGCCTGGCGGGCGCCTCCGCGTCGCCTGCGGAAACCGCCGCGCCTCCCGCTGCCCCTCCTGCGCCTGGACATACGCGGGAGACACGTACCACCTCATCCGCGCGGGCCTGGCCGGGGACGACCGCCGAGACATCCCCGTCACAGTCCGAGACCACCCCCGCGTCTTTGCCACCCTCACTGCTCCGTCCTTCGGGCCGGTCCACAACCGTCCCGACCGTGGCACCTGCCGCTGCGGCACTCGCCACCCGTCGGACGCCCCCGTGCTCGGCACGGCACTCGATCCGAAGACGTACGACTACGCGGCCGCCGTCCTGTTCAACAACTGCGCCGGACAGCTATGGCAGCGCTTCACCAACCGACTTCGCCGCGAGATCGCCGCCCGTGCCGGCCTCACCCAACGCGAGCTCAAGGAGGTCGCTCGGCTCTCGTACGGAAAGGTCGCCGAGTTCCAGAAGCGCGGCGCCCTGCACTTCCACGCCGTGATCCGCATCGACGGCCCGGACGGACCTGACACCCCGCCCCCGTCCTGGGCCTCGGCGGGCCTGCTCTCGGATGCCATCGAGGCCGCCGCGGAGCACTCCTACACCTCTGTCTCCGTGCCTGCCATCGAGGACGAGCCCACCCGCACCTTCCGCTGGGGCACTCAGCTCGACGTACGGCCCGTGAAAGCGTTCGGCGACGGCTCCGACATCACTGAACAAGCGGTGGCCTCGTACGTTGCCAAGTACGCAACCAAAGCCGCCGAGAACACCGGCTCCATCGACCGCCGCATTGGCGAACTCTCCGAACTCGACCGCCACGGCGTTCCCGACCACACCCGCAGCCTGATCGAAGCGTGCAAGCGACTCGACCCGCTGTACCCGGACCGTCGCATCTGGGCTTGGGCCCACATGCTCGGCTTTCGCGGCCACTTCTCCTCCAAGTCCCGGCGCTACTCGACCACCCTCGGGGAGCTCCGGCAGGCCCGTGCCGACTTCCGCGCCGAGCAGGAGCGCCAAGCACTCGGCTTGGACGACATCGAGCCGGACACCGTCCTCGTCCTGGCCGACTGGCAATACGCCGGACACGGCCACACCCCCGGTGAATCCGCGCTCGCCGCCACCATCGCCCGGGACCTGCAACTCAACCGTGAAACCGCACGCGAAGCCCTACGCGACCAACGCGCCACGGAAGGAGCCGCAGTATGAGAGACCGCTACCTCAGCGTCGACCAGGTCGCCGAGCTGCTCGGTACGACGGCCCGCTTCCCTCGACGCCTGATCGCCGAGCGGCGCATCACCTTCGTCAAGGTCGGCCGTCACGTCCGCATCCCCGAAAGTGCTGTGGACGCCTTCGTGGCGGCGCACACCGTGGAGCCGATCACCGGTCGTACCTCGCACCTCAAAGGGGTGGCCTGATGCCCAACGCCAAAGGGCGCCGTCGCCGCTTCGGATCCGTACGCAAGCTGCCCTCGGGGCGCTTCCAGGCCCGCTACCGGGGCCCGGACGGTCTGATGCGCACGGCGGACAAGACGTTCGCCACGCAGACCGACGCGGACCGCTGGCTCGTCAAGCAAGAGGCCGAGATCCTTGACGGCAACTGGCGGAACCCTGATGTCTCGGTGCTCTTCGGTGACTTCGCGGAGTCCTGGTTCAAAGATCGCGATTATGCGGCCACCACTCGGGAGCGCAACGCTGGCGTGCTCAACCTGCACATCCTGCCGACCTTCCGCGCGGTCCCGTTGCGAGAGATCACCACGCCGCAGGTACGGCGCTGGCGTACCGATCTCCTTGGTTCCGGGGTCGGCGTGGCCACCGTGTCCAAGTCGTACCAAGTACTCCGCGCCATCATGAACACGGCCTTGGATGACGGGTTGATCCAGCGCAACCCGTGCCGGATCAAGGGCGCTGGGGCGGTCACTCACACCGAGCGGCCGTTCCTGTCCGTGCCCGAGGTCTACCGGATCGCCGAGGCTGTTCCGCCGCACTGCCGCGTCTTGATCCTCCTGGCCGCGTTCACGGCGCTCCGCTTCGGTGAGCTGGCCGCTCTCCAGCGCCGTGACATCGACCTGGAGGCCCGTACCGTCTCCGTTCGCCGCGCGTACGCCGAGACACGTACGGAGGGCCTCACGGTCAAGGCTCCCAAGAGCGCGGCCGGCGTCCGTACCGTGGCGTTCCCGGCCTCGCTCGTCGAGGAGCTGGCTCACCACCTCGCCGAGCACGCGAGTGCCGGCCGGACCGGGCTCGTCTTCGTCGGGGCCCGTGGCGGTGTCCTGCGGCGGAACAACTTCCGGCGGATCTGGCTCCGGGCGCTCGACTCGACCGGCCTCGGTGACGTCCACTTCCACGATCTCCGGCACACGGGGAACACCCTTGCCGCGACCGGTGGGGCGACCACGCGAGAGCTGATGCACCGCATGGGGCACTCGTCCGTGCGGGCCGCTCTGATCTATCAGCACCTCGTCAACGGGCGTGATCACCAGATCGCCGATTACGTCGATGGGCAGATTCGGAAGGTCAAGCGGCCTCCGCAGGATCCTTCTGGCACGTAAGTGGCACGGCGGCGAAAAGCTGTCGGGAACGATCAAGGCCCAGGCATCCGGCTTCACACCGGTTGACCTGGGCCTTAGTCGTGTCCTGGACTCGGTGGGCGCGGACGGTTTCGAACCGCCGACATCCGCCTTGTAAGGGCGGCGCTCTACCGCTGAGCTACGCGCCCGGGACGAGTCGACAGCCTACATTGCCCGGGGTGGTGCCCTGCAAACCCGTTCCCGGGGGTGCCGTGCGGGGGTTTTCCCCACCCTCGATCCGGGAGTCGTCCGGATCCCCCGGCCGGGGCCGGATCCGTACGGTCGAGGTGTGTCCCGGTACCGCGTGGGGCTTGGGACTTGGGCGTTGGGAATCTGGGGGAGTTTCGGTATGAGTGGTCGGCAGAGTTTTTCGGGTCGGGGTGGGTGGCGGCGTCGTGGACGGCTGGCCGCCGTCGGTGTGGGGGTTGTCGCCGTGGGGCTTCTTGCCTCCGGGTGCGGGAACAGTGCCGATGAGGACAAGGAACCTGAGACGCGGTCCTTCGCGCTCGACGGCCGGACATTGACCGTCGACTCCGACGACTCGGCGCTCGAACTGGTCGTGGGGGACGTGGACGACGTACAGGTCACCCGGTGGTTCAAGGCCGATGTCGCGATCGGCAAGGATCCCGAGATCAGCTGGAGCATGGAGAAAGGCGACACCCTCAAGCTGCGGGTGCACTGTTCCGGTGTGGTCGCCGACTGCTCGGCCAAGCACCGGATCGTCGTGCCGCGCGGGGTCGCGCTCACGGTGAAGGACCAGGACGGGAGCGTGCGGGCCAGCGGGTTCGAGGAAGCCCTCGATATCCGGGCGGGCGATGGGTCCGTACGGGTCCAGGATGTTTCAGGGCGTCTGACGCTGCGTACCGCGGACGGGTCCGTCCATGCCAGTGGTATCGACTCCCGGCGGGTGGAGGTGAACACGCAGGACGGGTCCGCCCGCCTCGAATTCGTCTCCGTTCCCGATCGGGTCTCGGCGCGTGGGCAGGACGGGTCTGTCACCATCGGGCTGCCGGACGCCAAGTACCGGGTCACGACCGGTGCCCAGGACGGGTCCGTGGACGTGTCCGTGCCGCGGGACAACAGCAGCTCCCATGTGGTGTCCGCGCACACCCAGGACGGGAAAGTCACGGTGCGTACCGCGAACTAACCGGCCCGTGTGTTCGTCCTTACCTGGTGGGAGAATGAATCGGGGCCACCACCGGGGCAGGGCGGATTCCAGCACGGGAGAGGGAAGTGACGGCGACACCTTCACAGCCGTACACGCCGTTTGTGCCGCGCGCACAGCAAGTGCCTCGGTTCCGTGCGGGCCGTGAGTTGTTGGGGCTTGTTCTGCTTCCGCTTCCGCTGGTCGCGCTGGTGCTTCCTGCCGCCTTCGCCGGCGGGGGTACGCGGCGGTGGTTCGGGGGGCGTTCCGAGAGCCAGCGGGCCGAGGCGCAGGCCGCGAAGGACGCCGCGGCGGCCGCGTTCTACGAACTGGACACGGCGCAGCGTGATCTGCGGATCTCGATCGAGACCATCACCGCCGTCGACGACACCCCGGCCGCCCGGCGCGCGGTCGCCGACTTCGAGGCGCTCGGCCGGCGCATCGACGAGGTCAGTCATACGTACATCGACGCCGTCGACGCCCATGATCTCGACCGGGACGATCTGGAGGCCTCCGTCGCCGCTCATGCTCGTACGGAGCTGAGCAAGGCCAAGGATGAGCTGGTTCGCGTCAAGCATGAGCTCGATCGGTTCGAGCGGGGGCTCGGGCCGCTCCTCGGCAAGGCCGAGACGCAGCTCGCCCGGCTCGCACCGGCTGTGGAGCGGGCCCGGCAGTCCCTGCTCGCCGCGTCGAACGCGCTCGACGCGGTGCGGGGCAGTGGCCTCAAGGCCGACGATCTGGCCGCCCGGCTCGCCGCGCTCGCGCCCGAGCTGACCAAGCTCAACCAAGGAGCCGGGCAGCACGGGGTGCCGGAGACGCTGGAGCGGGCCGACCGGGTCGCGCGGGACGCCGGGGCCGTGGCGGCGGAGGCCGAGCGGTTGCCCGAGCGGGCCACCGAGATCGACCGGCGTCTTGTGTCGCTGCGTACGCGCGCGCAGGCGCTCACCACGCGGTCCGGGCAGGTGAATCCCGTGCTCAGCGAGTTGCGGCGGCGGTTTGTCGCCGAGTGCTGGCAGGACCTTCAGCATGTGCCTGACCAGGCCGCGGAGGCCGTTCGGCAGGCCGAGGCGAAGCTGGCGGAGGCGCGGGGCGCTCGGGAGGAGCAGCGGTGGGCCGATGCGACGGCCCTGCTGTCCACGGTGCGGGCCTTGTTGAACACGACCGATGAGGCCGTGTCCGCGGCGGGGGACCGGTTGCGGCGGCTGAACGAGGTGTCCAAGGACCCGCAGCGGGAGATCGAGCGGACGCGGTTCGCGATCCGGGATGCGCAGCGGCTTGCGATGGCCGGGCGCAACACGCCCGATCCTCGGCAGGCGCGGCCGCTCGACGAGTCGGTGGCTCGGTTGGAGCGGGCGATCGGGTCGTTGGAGGGGCGGCATCCGGATTACTGGCACTTCTTGACTGAGCTTGAGGGTGTGCGGGGGGCTGTGGCGGGGGTTGTTTCGCAGATTCGGGAGGAGCGGGGGGCTGGCGCCTAGCTGGGCCGGGTTGGTTTGGTTTGGGGTGCCGTGCGGCTCCGCCGAGGTGGAGGGCATTTGGCTGCGGCTCGGTGGGGGCTGGGTGCGCAGTTCCTCGCGCCCCTGGGTGGGTGGGGGTTTGCGTCGGAGTTTGGCTGCGGGCCGGTGGGGGTGTTGCGCAGTTCCCCGCGCCCCTGGGTGGGTGGGGGCTTGCGTGGGAGGTTGGCTGCGGGCTGGTGGGGGTGTTGCGCAGTTCCCCGCGCCCCTAGGGGGTGGGGGTGTGCCCGGGTTTTGGAGGGCCGGCCCTGGTGGGGTGGGGGAGTTTGGCTGCGGGTTCGGTGGGGGGCGGGCGCGCGGTTCCTCGTGCCCCTGGGTGCGTGGGGTGTGTCTGGGCTTTGGGGGTTGGGCTACGGCGGGGGCCCGTCTTCCGGTTGCCCTGTGTGTTTGACGCTCATTCTTGCGTCCACCTTTTTCGCCGGCGGGATCTCCGACCAGAAGCGGTGGCAGGTCACGAAGACCGCCAGTTCCCGTTCGCGTTGGCGGAGCTTTTCCACCTCTGCCTGTTCGTCGGGGGTCCAGCCCGGGGAAGCGGGGCGTTCCACCTTGCGCCAGCCGTGGTCGTCGCTGAAGCCGTCCAGGGGCTCGACCGACCAGGGAAGCCGCTTCAGCAGGGCCAGAAGTTCGGCCCGGACCTGATGCAGCTCCTCCTGACCGGCCAGGAGGTCACTTGGGAAGTCGTAGGTCTCAGCCACCCGGCAATGGTACGTCTGTTCGATTTTGCGATGCGAGTTCTTTGGGGGACTTCGCAGGGGGACTTCACGCGAACGGTCGCGTTGTCAGTGCCGCGCGCAAGACTGGAGACATGTGCCGCAGCATCAAGACTCTCCGACCGCCCGTCCTTCCCGAAGAGGCCACGGAGGAGGACATCCGCGCCGCCGCTCTTCAGTACGTCCGCAAGATCTCGGGCTTCCGCGCCCCGGCCGCCCACAACCGCGAGGTTTTCGAACATGCCGTCGACGCCGTCGCGGAGGCCACGGCTGAACTCCTGGCCAAACTGGAGGTGAGGGGGCAGACCCGCGCGTCCTAGGGCCTGTCTGACAATTCCCGTCTGCCGCGCGACGCCATGCACGCTCCCCCAGCCTCCGGCCGGGGGGACCCCCACTCGCCGCACCGGGCGCAGAGCCAAGTACGTCCAGTACGAGGCTCTGCGCCCGGCACGGCGAGAGCACGCACCTGACGCCTC
>NZ_JBHWZP010000273.1:0-12822 GCF_042728395.1 Streptomyces sp. NPDC060205 | reverse complement strand
CTGCTAGGCGGCCGGAGTGACGACTACAGCCGTCCCGTAGGCACAGCCCCTGCGGTGGACTGCGCACGGGGAACGCGCTGGCCCTTAGGGCATACGTACTCGGATTTGTCGGAGATGTAGTCGGCCCGTGTCGCACCGTGGGGAGACCCGGTGCCGACCCTGTCGCGCCGGCTGCGGGCGTCCGCCCTTGTTCCGCCACTTGTGTGACGGTGCGTTCGGGGCCGGCCCTACGACCGCCCGCTGAACGGACCGGGATCAGCAGACTGTGCACGATAGTGCCTGGCACGACCGGCCTTGGTGCTGCCGTCCTGCGGGGACAACTCCTTGTCGGGCCACTTGATGTCGACCTGCATCGCTGATCCGCGGCTCGACGTCCGGACCCACGCCGGCGCCTTCTCCACACCAGTTCCCTCCCGCGCTGTCCCTCTCCCCCGCGCCCCCCTGGCCCGATCAAGGGAGCGGCGTGCCCCCGGTGGCGTTCATGATCTCCGCGGTGATGAAGCTCGCGTGCTCTGAGGCCAGGAACACATACGCGGGCGCCATCTCGGCCGGCTGGGCGGGGCGGCCCATCGGGGCCTGTTTGCCGAACTCCTTCGTATCCGGCAGCGTCGCCGGGATCAGCGGCGTCCACACCGGTCCCGGAGCCACGGCGTTGACCCGGATACCGTCCTCGACCAGCATCTGCGCCAGACCTTGGGTGAAGGTCACGATGGCGCCCTTGGTCATCGCATAGTCGAGGAGGTGCGGACTCGGCTTGTACGCCTGCACCGAGGTGGTGTTGATGATGGATCCGCCCGAAGGGATGTGCGGCACGGCCATCTTGCACAGCCAGAACATGCCGTACAGGTTCGTACGCACCACCCGGTCGAACTGCTCCGAGGTGATGTCCCCGATGCCCTCGGGCTGAGACATCTGATAGGCCGCGTTGTTGACCAGCACATCGATGCGCCCGAACTCCGCGACAGCCCGATCGACGAGGCGCCGGCACTGTTCCTCTTCGCGGATGTCGCACGGCACGGCCAGACCACGACGACCCGCCTCCTCAACGAGGCGTGCGGTCTCCTTGGCGTCCTTGGCCTCCTCGGGCAGATAGGTGAACATCACGTCCGCGCCCTCGCGCGCGTAGGCCAGAACGACGGCCCGCCCGATGCCGGAGTCCCCACCGGTCACGAGCGCCGCCCGATCCCGCAGCAGCCCGCTCCCTCGGTAGGACTCCTCACCGTGGTCAGGGGGCGGGTCCATCGGACCGGTCCAGCCCGGCGGCTCCTGATTCTGCTGAGCGAACTCCGGCTGCGGGTGCTTGCTCGTCGGGTTCTGCGGGGTCTCGCCCATCAGCGCTGTTCCTTCCTCGGGTCCACGGTCTCCAGCTTGCGCCGGTCCTGCCGGAGGCGCGAACGCCCACCGCTCGCTGTGATCGAGCTGCGTGGGCGCATGCCTCCGCAGCATCGGGTGTCCCATGCTCCGCCGCCTCACACATGCGGGACGGGGTACGGAGGTCCAGCTCTCGGAGGGTTGCTCTCACCTTGCTCTCACCCCGCCCGTGCGCTCTGTACAACGCGTCACGCGACAGCCTGTCCGCGCCGCCGAGATCCGCAGGCATGATCTGCACCGGTGCAGGCAAACGACCCGGAGGCCGTGCCTACCTGCCGAACTCGTCTCTCGGGTGCGGTTCGCCCTGATACAGGTCGGCTTCCAGGTGCTGGACGAGACGGATGTCGACGTACGGGGGCTGCGGGTAACTGAAGTGTCTGAGAGCGCTGTGGTGAGCTGGATGACCTCGGGCCAGTTCACTTCTCTGGTACGCGACCAGGCCGACTGCGCTCCGGGCGACGCCGGCGTACGGGTCCTGGTGAAGGCCGCCGTGTCAGGACTGCTCGCCGGACGTGGCCACCATGTCGCGGACACGCACGGCGACGGGGATGTGGTGGTGCTCGCCGACGCGGCTCGCAGGGTGGGCACTTTCTGAACGGCGCTGGTGGTGCATACCACCGGCTGCTACTGAGTGCGGCCGCGGACGTCTCCCCCGGGATCATCACACAGAGCGATGCGGACGATGACGCGTTTGCCAGCCGGCTCCTGCCTGACCTCGAAGCCCTGGGCGACCGCCATGACGATCTCCAGGCCGTGCTGCCCGACCCGGCCCGTATCAGCGGCGTGGGCGACCGGCAGGGCCGGATCGCTGTCCGACACCGCCACCTCCACCACCTGCCTGATGACACACAGCTCCAACGACACCGGACCGGGCGCGTGCTTGTAAGCGTTGGTGACCAGCTCGCTGACCACCAGCTGGGTGAGATCCCTCGCCCGCGCGGACACCACCACACCGTGTTCCTTCTCGGCACGGGCGAGGAAGCCGACCGCATGATGCCGTGCCTCGGCGATGACACTCCCGTCACCGTCCAGGACGACGGAATCCCGGACCAGAGGTCTCTGCGACACCAGCCCGCCCTCACCACCAGGAGACGATCCCGCCTCGTCCATCGTGTCGTTCCCCCCATTCACGCCGTAGCGCGTACCCCGTGACCGCCCCCGCATGTCCCCCGTACATCACGCCCGCACGGTGCCCCGGGTATGACGGCTAAAATACCGAACTGCTGTTCGCCGTAACGCCGGGGCAGGCTTTCAGCGCTGATCGAACCAAGCCCCCTTCATATCAGCGAGCGCAGCCGAGGAAACGGAACACGTTGACAGGCATCCAGGAACCAGCCCGACCCGGCCAGCTGTCGGTCGACCACGTCACTCTCGGCGGGGTTCAAGTGGTCGCCCTGCACGGCGAGATCGACCACACCGTCAAGGACCAGTTGATCGACGCCCTGCTCTCGTGCGGCGGTGCCGTGCCCATGAAGATCGTGGTCGACCTCAGCGAGGTGACCTTCATGGACTCCAGCGGCATCAACACCCTCATCACCACCCAGAAGAAGGCAAACACCGCTCAGGGATGGCTGCGTATCGCCGGCGCCCAAGAAGCCGTCCAGCGTGTCCTGCAGATCGTCGGCGTCGACCAGATCATCGACTGCCATCCCACCCTCGAACACGCACTCCGCCACTGACACCCACCGGCGGTCTGGTCCAGCGCAGCTCAGTTGACTTCCGCCGCCCGGTAAGCCGCTCCTACAGCTGAGCACCGGAACACGCCGCTCGCGGTACGCAGCTCATGCTTCTCCCCGCCCGCCGCGCTACCAGCAGGACGTAGGCGCCGAACTGGCAGGAAGTCAGAGCTACGGCCGCCTCAGCATCGGCCGTCCACGCCGCCTACGCCCGACTCATCGGACCGCCGCACGGGATCACCAGCAGCGGGGGCGCAGACGGTCAGGAGCGAGCCACGGCCAGCCACCCTGAAAGCGACAGTCCGGCGTTGACGCGTGTTATCGCCGGGGCGTCAGGACGAAGCCGCTGCGTGGCGGTGGGGGTGCGCCGGATCGGGATGCCGAGGTCTTACGACTTTCCCACGCCGGCGTTGAGCGCCGCGGCGACCAGCGGCCGTCCCTGGGCCGTGACGGCGGCGTACAGCCGGTCCACGCCGCCCGGTACCGCGAGGTCGATGTACGCGGGTCGGCTGGTGGCCCCTGCCCGGACTCAGCCGCTCAGACCGTCCTCGGCGGCAGCGGGCGTACGGCCGGTCCCTGAAGCACCTCGCCGTCCACGCCGAAGCGCGAACCGTGGCAAGGGCACTCCCACGCAGTCTCCGCCTCGTTGAACGCGACCAGACAGCCGAGATGCGTACAGCGCGCCGACACCGCGTGGGCCGTGCCAGCCTCGTCGCGGTAGACGGCACAGCGCCGCCCCTCGACCCGTACGACCACGCCCGAGCCGGGGGCGATCTCTGCCACGGAGTCGACGTGGGTGGTCCGCAGCCGGTCGCCCACAAAGTGCCTGGCCACGTCCGCCTGCTGCTTCAGCAGAGTCGTGCCCTCCCGGACGGTGCTCCACAGCCGGCGCGGGTCGTACAGCCCCGCCCACTCGGGTTCCGCGCCGGTGAGCGTCGACGCCAGCAGCTGTCCGGCCATGGCGCCCCCGCTCATGCCCCAGCCGCCGAAGCCGGCCGCCACGTACACATGCCGCGCGCCCGGATGGTACGGGCCGACCAGCGGCACACCGTCGCTCACGTCGTTGTCCTGGGCCGCCCACCGGTACGCCGTGTCGCCGACCGGGAAGTGCTCGTGCATCCACGCGTCGAGCCGCAGGAAGCGCTCATTGGTTTCGCCCGCGCCCGGGGTGAAGCTCTCCCCGGTGACGATGAGCAGCCGTCGTTCTCCGTCGAGCGGAGCGGTGCGTACGGAGCGTTTGCCCAGGTCGTCCGTGATGTACATGTGCTCCGGTGCCGCCGAGGCGGGGACGGGGGCCGCGACGACCAGTTCGCGGCGCGGTGACAGGCGCGCGAAGTGCAGGGCACGGTCGAAGACCGGGTAGTGCGTGGCGACGACGACGTCGTTCGCCGTGACCGTCGTGCCCCGCTCGGTGGTGAGCCGGCACGGGGTGCCCTCGCTGAGGCCGGTCACCCGGGTCCGTTCGTGGATGCCACCGCCTCGCGCGGCGATGTCGTCGGCCAGGGCCAGCAGGTACGTGCGCGGATGGAACCGAGCCTGCTGTCCGACGCGTACCGCCGCGGCGACCGGGAACGGCAGGTCCGTCTCCGTCACGAGGTCGGCGGCCAGTCCCGCTTCGGCGGCGGCCTCCGCCTCGGCCTCGAACGTCGCTCGCTGTCGCGGGTCGACGGTGAAGGTCAGGGCCGACGAGCGCTCGAAGTCGCAGTCGACGCCGAGCTCCGCCGCCACGGACGCGACCCGCTCCACCGCGGCCTGCTGGGAGTGGGCGTACTGGCGTGCGCCCTCCTTCCCGCGGGTGCGGCGCAGGCGGTCGTACACGAGCGAGTGCGCCGCGGTGAGCTTCGCCGTCGTGTAACCACTCACCCCGGCGGCCACGCGGTCCGCGTCCAGCACGAGGACGGCGCGTCCGGCACGGGTCAGCTCCCAGGCGACGGACAGACCGGCCATGCCCGCCCCGATCACGACGACGTCCGCCGTCACGTCGGCCTCCAGCGCCGGCCACCGGGTGCCCGGCGCCGTGGCCATCCAGTACGACTCCGCGGTGCCCGGCAGTTCAGATCGCTTGGTCATGGGGCACGAGTTCCCCCACGGATCAAAACGAGACGTGGAGGGCACCTCTCCCCTGAACGGCCCTGTCTCCGTCACCGAGATCCCAGATCGCCGCAGGTGGCAGCCCGACACGAGGCGCCGAAACCACCGCTGCCGCACACGCATCCGTAGCCTGGCGACGCATTTCCCACCCACAGGCGATCACCGGCCGTTGCCCACACCCGGTTCTGTCTCGCCTGACCGCTCACCGCCGACCTTGGAGGAACCGGCCAAGCCCGAACGCCGCATCCAGGCCCGGGTCTGGGTCCAGGCTCAGGTCCGCCGAGGGGTCCGGAACATCCGAGCCCACCTGCCGTGCCCCGCCCGTGTTCCCCCACCTCATGGCGCCGGTCCCGGACGGCCGCCCGGGAGCAAGACCTGCCGTCCCGCGGCCCGCGAGGACGCGGATCCAGCTCACCAGACGATGACACCGCCGCCCTCGGCTTTGGCTCGCACGGCAGCGGCCACGATGTTGTTGAAGCATCGGGTGATGTACTCCTTGCCGTAGCCGCTGACGTCAGCAAGGTGATCGAAGTGCGGGCGTATCGCTTCGCACTCGGCCAAAAAGTCGTCGATCTCACCCGGCTCGACCTGGAGGTTGCCGCCGTCGAGCTGGGGAAAGAAGCGAGCCCCCAGAGCCCGAACCGCTTCAGAACCCCACAGCCTGCTTCGCGTCCTCTCGAATCCGGCCATGGTCTTGGTGTAGTCGTCATCGGGATCGTCCATAAGGTCCCATTCGCCGTTGGCTTTGTATACGTAGGTATCCACGTTGAGGCTCACGCGCTGATTCTCCGGAGCAAGACCGTGCCGCGTCGACTGCGTTTCGGGAGGCACTCCCCCACGGCGTGTCCGCTGTGCACCGCAAGCGGCAGCGACGCCAGCGGACCGCTTGGCTCGGACGCACCACACCAAGCCGGCAGAAGTCCGTTGCCGTGCCATCGCCGATCGCCGAAGCCACATGCTTCAGACGGTGACCACTGAAGACGACTCCACCGATGTCACCGTCGCCATGCCTGTCACCGTGTGCGATCTGTCGCTCCAGGATCTACCGGTGTGCACCTGATCCGGCTCGGCCACCCACCCGCGCCACGTAGAGCGAGAGCTGGCGCGAGCTGCGTCAGGCGAGGTGGACTGCCTCGCGGTATGCACTCCTGCAGATCTACCGGTGGCGATCGGCGGCATCGACTACCAGGTCTCCGAGGAAGCCGGAACCTTGTGGCAGCTCGCCGTGCTGCCGACGCTGAGATCCTGTGGCCTTGGAACGCGGCTCGTCCGCGCTGCGGCACAGCGGATCCGGCACCGCGGGCTGCGCAGGGCCGAACTCGCGGTGGAGGAGGGCAACTTCCGAACGCGCTTCCTGTACGAGCGTGGGCTGTGTTGCATACGGCCGCGAACCGTCGCCGGCGCCAGACGATCGACCGCAGCCTCACCAGGTGGCTGCGGTCAGCACGGCCCATGCGTCGCCCGAAGATCGCCCATCGGCCCACCGGGCCGGCCATCATCCACGGCATGATCGGGCTGCCGATCTGCTTCTCCACAGCGGTGATGCGCTGACCGTTTGAGCTCGTCATCGCTTGCTGACAGGGGCGGTTTCGTCTCGCCGCTGTCAGGCTTGCACGGTGGGACGAACGACTATCTCGCTGACATCGACGCCGTCGGGTTGTTCGATCGCGTAGCCGATGGCGGAGGCAATCGCAGTGGGCGGCATGGCGATCTCGTCCCGCTGCCGGGTCATCGCGGCCGCGGCTTCAGGGCTGGCCCCCTTGCCGACGCCTTCCGTATTGGTGAAGCCGGGTGAGACGAGTGTGACGCGCAGGTCGGGTCCCGACTCCTGGCGTAGGCCCTCGGTAAGCACCTTCACCGCCGTTTTGGTGGCCGCGTAGACCGCCTGGGGGGTTTTGACGACGTAAGCCGCAGTGGAGCCGACGTTCACGAACTGGCCGAAGCGCTGCCGACGGAAGATGGGCAGAGCCGCACCGATGCCGTTGAGCAGGCCGGTGATGTGGGTGGAGACCATGGCGTCCCAGTCGTCCTGGCGCAGGTCGTCGAACGGTGAGACGGCCATCGTGCCTGCGTTGGAGACGAGGACGTCGAGTCGCCCGTACTGGTCGAGGGCTGTGTCCGTCAGACGCTGGAGGTCTTCGCGGCGCGTGACGTCGACGATGACGCCGGTGGCGGTGCCGCCCTTCCCGGTGATGCCGTCCACGACGGCACTCAGTCGGTCCTCCCGCCGGGCTCCGAGCACGAGCTGGGCGCCCTTCTCGGCGAGGTAAGCCGCAGTTGCCTCACCGATGCCGCTGCTGGCACCTGTGATCGCAATGACTTTGCCCTGGATGCCTGACATGATCGGCTTCCTTTCTTGGGGTATGCACAGGTCAGCGCAGTGACCTACAGTGAAACGGAGGCGCCCCCAGTTAGCTCACCTTAAGTGGGGGCGTATCCGGTTAGCAAGTCCGAAGGGCTTCGAAGAGGGGATGGCGAGCACTGATGTCCGAGGGAACACTTCGGCCGCTGCGAGCTGACGCACGGCGGAACAGGGAGAAGATCCTCACGGCCGCTGTACGCGTCTTCTCGACGGACGGGCTGGAGGCGCACCTGGAACGCATCGCCAAAGAGGCAGGCGTGGGCAGTGCGACTCTGTACCGCAACTTCCCCACCCGGGAGGCCCTGGTAGAGGCGGTCTACCGCAATGAGGTGGCCCACCTGTGCGATGCCGCTCCCGCTCTGCTCACCCAGAAGCCGCCGGTAGAGGCCCTGCGCGAGTGGACGCGCCTGTTCCTGGACTACGTCACCGCCAAGTACGGCATGATCGACGCCCTGCGCGCCATGGCCGCGGCGGGAAGCAATCCTTATGGTCACAGCCGGGAATTGATCCAGGCCGCCATCACCTCACTCATGGACGCTTGCACAGCCGCCGGGGCGATCCGCACTGATGTCCAGCCCACCGACATCGGCGCTGCCCTGGAAGGCATCGCCCTCACCTCGGCGGGTGCTGAACACCGACAGCGAGCGGAGCGCCTGCTCGACCTCACCCTGGACGGTCTACTGCCGCGGTCGCCGTGATGTCGCTGGAGTGCGGCCAGGAGCCACCCCGGTGTACGTGGACCGGGGCCCCGGACTCGCGTCCGCCGCCGCGAAGGAGGTCGGCGGCGACGCCGCCACTACCGGTGACATCCGCCCTGCCATCAGCGCATACGACCTGCTGCGGACCATGGCCAGCATCGTCGTCCCGGAGGACACCGCCTATACGAAGCGGATGATCGCCCTGCTCGTCGACGGCCTGCGCTACCAGCCCGGCACCTGACCGCGCTACTGCGCCCGGATGTCACGCCGGGGCTGCGGCTGCCTCGCCCCGCGAGGCTCGCCGGCCGGGCACTGTCGCCGCCCGGATGGCCAGGTCTGGATCGGCGGCTGTTCATGTGCCCTCCTGTGTGATGGACGGGCCTACGAACTCGTGCCACCCACCACGCACGCCGCTCGACAGACAGCATGAGGAAGCACGGAACGGCCGACCGAATCAACTGATCGTTCACTGCAAACTTCCCTACCTCAGCGTCCAGTTGCACTTAACCGACGGCTGCGCAACGCGGTGACTTGTTTTTGCCACCACGCCACGGCGTTCTGATCGCGGCGCCTCGAACCGCGCCACCGCCGGCATACGCGTACCGAGGACCGCATCCACGCCGGGCGAACCACTGGCATCCGTTCGGCCCGCCTTCTCACCGCGCCGCGCCGCACGGCGCGAAAGCCGGTCGAACTGCCGTGCGCCGGTTTGCGGCCGGGTGATCAGGCGCGGGCCGTCCTGGCTGTCCGGCTACCGCCGACTCAGCACCTGTCGCGCGGGCCACCCTGGCGACCACCTGGTCTTTTTCGGACTCCCATGGCCCGGCGCCGCCACGAGCAGCTCCCCCGGACGCCTGTGCAGGACACAGTCTCAGCCAGGGGAAATGACCGCAGGGCGGGATTTTTGAAACGTTCCATTGACACGAAGTTCAGTGTGTCTTAATTTCGTTCCCATCTCGACGAGGAGTAGATGACGTGAGCGCAGAGAGCAACCCGACAGCATCGCCCGCTCGGCAGCGTCTGAGCGCGGAATACCTCCGCGCGCTGCCGAAGGCGGAGGTGCACTGTCATCTCGAAGGATGCGTGCCTCCGGAGACGGCTCGCCGTCTGGCCGAGGGCCACGGCGTCACCCTTCCTGCCGGAGCGCGCGACGGGGGTGACCGGTACCTCTTCCGCAACTTCGACGAGGGCCTCGAAATCTATGTCGCGGTATCGAAGTCGATGCAGACGCAGGACGACTTCAGGGCGGTCACCTACGACAGCCTTCTCACCGGCGCCGAAGGAGGACTCCGGTACCGCGAGATCGCCTTCAACCCGCAGAACCACCCCGAACTGACCTACGCCGAGATGATGGACGGGATTCTCGCCGGCGTGCGTCAGGCCCGCGCAAAGGTGGGCGTCGAATCGCGGATCGTCGTCGCGATCAATCGCGAACTGGGTGGCGAGGCGGCGCTCGAACTTGTCCGCGAGGTGCTCGCACACCCCCACGACGAGGTGGTGGCGATCGGCCTCGACTCGAACGAACTGGCAGGACGGCCGTCCGAGTTCGTGGCCGCGTACGACCTGGCCCGCGAGGCGGGCCTCAAACTGACGGCGCACGCGGGAGAGCACGGCGACTCCACCGAGATGGTGGAGTGCCTGGACCTTCTGCGGGTGGATCGCATCGACCACGGATACGCCGCACTGCTCGACCCCGAGCTGCTGTCGCGCACCGTCGCTTCGCAGATCCCCTACTCGGCGTGCTGGTTCATCGACTATCCCGAGCTGGAGGTGGAGGGCCGACGCCGCGATGTCGCGGCGATGGCCGCAGCTGGTCTGAACATGTGTCTCAACTCCGACGATCCGGCGCTCATCGGGCCGGAGCTCCATGAGGACTTCATCGACGCGGCCGTCCATCTGGAATGGACCGTCGAGGACGCCGAGAAGTATGCGCTGGCCGGTCTCGACGCCTGCTTCGCGGACGACGCCACCGTCGCCCGCCTCCGCGCCGAGTTCAGTGCCGAACTTGAGCGACTCCGCCCAGTCGCCTACAGATCAGACGACGAGTAAGGACAAGACCATGACCGATCAACGGAATGCTCCCGGCGGCACGATGTCTCGCCGCGGGCTGCTGGGGCTCGGACTTTCCACCACGGTGGGCTTCGCGCTCGCCGGTTGTGGAACATCCACGGACACCGGGTCGGGCACCAGGGCGGGCGGCGGTCTAGGTCAGCTCGACTACGCCTTCTCCTGGCTGTACGACGTGACACAGGCCGGTCCGTACATCGCGGACACGAGGGGCTACTACACGAAGGTCGGCTTCCCGTCGGTCAAGTTCATTCCGGGCGGCCCGTCAGCCGTCTCCGTGCTGACCCAACTGGCAAATGGAACCGCCCAGTTCGGTGTCTCGTCACCGACGGAAATCGTCGCGGCGAACCAGAACGGCGCATCGTTCCGGGTCATAGGTGCGCTCTACCAGAAGACGCCGTCCTGCATCGTGTCGCTGCAGAGCAACCCCATCACGACGCCGGCCGGCCTGAAGGGGAAGACGATCGCCGTCTCCAACGCGGACAAGCCCGCGGTAGAGGCGTTCCTCGCCGTCAACGGCCTCAAGACCTCGGACATGAAGATCGTGCCCTTCCAGTACGACCCCGCCCCCCTGGTCGCCGGTCAGGTGGACGGGATCATGGACTACTCGACGAACTCTCCCATCAGTCTCAAGCAGTCCGGGCACGATCCGGCCGTGATGATGTTCGCCGACTTCAACTACGCCACCATCACCCAGACCTATGTCGCCTCCACGGATCAGATTTCCAAGAACCGGAAGATGCTGAAGGCGGCTCTTCGTGCCGACATCATGGGCTGGAGAGCCAACATCGCGGACCCCGAAGAGGGCGCGCGCCTGGCCGTGAACAAGTACGGCAAGTCGCTGAAGTACTCGCTGGAGAACCAGCTGGCCTGCAACAAGGCCGAGATCGTCCTGATCAGGACCGCCGACACCGAGAAGAACGGCGTCCTGACGGTCACCGAGGCCCTCCAGAAGGAGACGGTGGCAACGCTCGGACTGACAGGCGTCGACACGACCACGGACAAGCTGTTCGACATGTCCCTGCTGGCCGAGGTCTACGAGGAACACCCGGAATTGAGGAAGCTGACGTGACGGAACGCGAGAGCATCGACGACCAGGTCGAAGCGACAGCAACGGCAGCCGAGGCCGACAGCTTCGCGCGCGACGTCGGAGCGGCGGTACGTCATCGGCGTCAAGAGCTGGGAATGCCGAGCAAGAAGCTCGCCGCCCAACTGGGGGTGTCGGCGTCCTTCATCACCCAGCTTGAGCAGGGACAGTCCTCCATCAGCCTCCCTCGCCTTTACCGCCTGGCCGAGTTGCTGGGGACCACACCCAACGGTCTGCTACCCGTCAGCTCCACATCCATCCTGATCACCAGGGCCGGCTCCGGTCAGGAGATGCGAGCGGCGAACCGCAAAGATGCCCAGCGGCCGCGGCTCCTGACCCGAGGTGGCTCGGGGCTGTCACTGAAGGCGCACCGCTATCTCATCGAACAGGCGGACCCGCCGCAGGACTGGTTCGAACACGAGGGTGAGGACTTCGTGTACGTGATCCGCGGGCATCTGCGTGTCGAATTCCTGCGAGGCCGCCCGGTCGATCTCGGCCCCGGCGACGCGCTGAACCACGACGGTGACGTCCCCCATCGATGGGGACTCGGCAGCGACGAGCCCGCCGAAGTCCTCATCGTCAACAACTTCCAACACTGAGAGTGAGGGAGCCCGAATGCCTGCGCAGGTAGATCAATCGCACGCGAAGACGCCCGCTGGAATCGAGCTTCACGACGTCACGAAGACCTTCATGGCGAAGCGGCGGCGCGTCGACGCTCTCGGCGGTGTGAGTCTCACAGTGGACCGAAACCAGTTCGTCAGCCTGATCGGTCGATCGGGGTGCGGGAAGTCGACCGTGCTGCGCCTTCTCGCCGATCTGGACCGTCCGACCGACGGCAGCGTATCGATCCATGGCCAGAGCCCTTCGATCGCCCGTAAGAGCGGGCGCCTGGGAGTCGCGTTCCAGGACTCCGCGCTGCTGCCGTGGCGCACTGTCACGGACAACATCCGGCTGCCGCTCGAAGTGGCGGGCCGGCGCCCCGACCAGGCAACCATCCAGGATGTTGTCGAGTTGGTGGGGCTGCGGGGTTTCGAGGGAGCGCGACCGAACCAGCTGTCCGGTGGGATGCGGCAAAGGGTCTCGATCGCGAGAGCTCTCGCCTTCGAACCGGACGTCCTCCTGCTCGACGAACCGTTCGGCGCACTCGACGACATGACCCGGCAGCGGATGAACCTCGAACTCCAGCGGATCTGGACGAAGAGGCCCGCCACCACACTCCTCGTCACCCATGGGATCTCCGAAGCGATCTTCCTCTCGGACGTGGTCGTCGTGATGACGCCGCGACCCGGCCGCATCCTGCGCACGGTCACGATCGACCTGCCGCGGCCCCGTGTGCCGGAGATGACGCGGAGCCCGGAGTTCGGCCGACTCGTCGACGAGCTGAGTGAGCTGCTCTTCGAGGAAGAGACGGCCGCTCGGCTCGACGCGGCCGAACCGCCTGCCGAGCGGAGCGCCTGAGATGACCTCGAC
>NZ_JBHWZP010000272.1:0-12837 GCF_042728395.1 Streptomyces sp. NPDC060205 | reverse complement strand
GCATGAGATGCCGCGCCCCCATCCAGAGTCGAGGCCGTAAACAGGCCCCGGGTCGTGCTCAGCCGAACTGCTGCTCCAGATCCTTCAGCTTGCGCTCAAGGGAATCGAGCCGAGGGAGGGCCATTGTGTCGTCCTCCGCGGTGAGGTCGACCGTCCCCGAGTCCCCGCTTCGCCGGACCGGCTGCAACGAGGGTCGGGCGCGGGAAGGTAGTTCCGGCGTTGATATGGCAGGCTCCGAGGCGACCTGAGTGGCCGTTTGGGCCGACTGGAGTTCCGCCTGACGGCCGCCGCGGCCGAGCGCCCCGCGGTGGCCGCGGGTGATCGCCTTGATGCGGGCACGGTCCAGCTTCTCCTGGTCCCGCCGGCGCAGACGGTTCTGCTCCTTCTCCCGCTTGTCCTCGCGTACCTCCTCGACGGCCTCGTCCAGGCTGCGCACGTTCTCAAGGAGCATCAGCGACCAGGCGCCGTACGTCTCACGAGGGGCACGCAGCCACCGTACGATCCGGATCTGGGGCAGCGGCCGGGGCACCAGGCCCTGCTCACGCAGAGCGGCGCGGCGGGTCTGCTTCAGCGCGCGGTCGAACAGGACGGCGGCCGACAGGGACATGCCGGCGAAGAAGTGCGGGGCACCCGCGTGGTCGAGGCCCCGGGGGGCGTGCACCCAGTTGAACCAGGCGGCGGCGGCCGCGAACGTCCACACGAGTATGCGGGAGCCGAGCGCCGCGTCACCGTGGCTGGCCTCGCGCACCGCGAGCACGGAGCAGAACATGGCCGCGCCGTCCAGGCCGAACGGCACCAGGTACTGCCAGCCGCCGGAGAGGTTCAGATTCTGCTCGCCGAAGCCGACCAGGCCGTGGAAGGAGAGCGCGGCGGCGACCGCGGCGCAGCAGAACAGCAGGACGTAGGAGGCGGTGCCGTAGACGGCCTCCTTGCGTCTGCGGCGTTCTTCCGAGCGCTCCCAGGAGTCCTCGGTCTGGGTCTTCTCCCCGGCGCGCTTGCCACGCGCGAGCACCGCAACCGCCGCCAGCAGGCCCAGGAGCAGCACGGCGCCGGGTAGCAGCCAGTTCAGCGATATGTCGGTCAGTCTCATCTGGGGTCCCTTGCATTGGGATAGGGCGTAACGCCCGTCATAGTGGCCCAATCCCGCGGGTCCTCAGGGGGTTTCGGGGCAAGAGGCCGCCAAGAGAGTGCAAGGGGATGCGCGTGGGCGGCATTCTCCTCGAACTGCCGCTTGAGGAGCGGGAGTTGAGTTCGAGTTAGATTACCCGTACGGGTGGTTCCACGGAAAGTTCCTGCGCCAAGTGAGGATATTGTGAACCAGCCGTGACCTCAGTGCCCGCGTCCATGGCAAAGAACCCGGGACGAGGCCGAGTTGATCTTACTGGACGCGGAAGGTGATCCTGCGCGGGGCTCAGGCCGCCGCCCCGGCCACCGCTGCGGCCTCGGCTGCTTCCTCCGCCTGGGCGGTCAGCTTCGCGATGCGCACGGCCTCGGTGTTCCGGGGGCAGTTGGCGCAGGTGTCCTCGGCGTCGAGGGTGTAGTAGAAGCAGCAGCTCGCCCGGTCCCGGGTGGGCAGGCACGCGCCGTTCGAACCGGTCACCTCACGGAAGCCGGCCGTGCCGACGTACGGCTTGATGGTTCCGGGGAACAACTGCTCCAGCTCCCGCGTGGCACGCTCCTGTTCGCCGAGCAGCCCGGCGACGTAGTGGAGGCTCTCGACGACCTCGTCGGTCGCCATGGCCCACAGGGCGCGGCCCCGGCGTCGCATGCGCGGGCCGAAACCGCTCAGGACCGGCTCCAGGTGCTCGGCGACGGACGCCCGTACCTCGGCGCGCAGGGCCTCCTCGTCCCGGACGACGCGGGCGCCGGGCAGTGCCGCCGCCGGGTCGTCCGGCAGGCAGGCGAAGGCGCCGACGCGCACCGCGATACGGCCGGGCATGCGCTGGAAGGTGACGTCCTCCACCGGGAAACGCGGGACGCGGCGCAGCGCGAACCACGGGACCGTGATCAGCAGACAGGCCGGCCAGGCGTACCGGTGCAGCCCGAAGCTGGCGATGACGTCCGGGCGCGCCCGCCGTCCGTGGTCGGCCAGCACCTGCTCGTCGTCCCAGGCGAGAAAGGACTCGAACTCGGGCCCCGCCTCCGCGAGCCTCGCGACACCGACCCGCCCGTCGCCCGTCGGGGCGGGTTCGCCCTGGGCGAGCTCCGTCACGCCCAGGGCCGGGAACACCTCGGTCATCCGCGTGTACGCCTCGGTGAGCGCCGAGTGGGCCGGGCGCGTGCCGCCGGTGGTCACGGGGGCTGTCACGGCCGGGGCGGGAGCGGACATGCAAGGACCCCGTTTCTCGATCTTCGGCAGGTAAGGCTTACCTTACCCGATAGGGTCGAGGTTTACCCTGTTCTGTCGGGGTCACGACGGACCCACCGACATCCCCACCCGCACACCCACCACCAGCGCCAGCCCGGAGGAGGCTCCCGTGGAGAAAGCCGGTACGCGCGAGGGGCACGGCTCGGCCGGTGCGTCGTCGCAGACGCGCCCGGCGGGGGGCGCCCCGACGGAGACGCGTCCCGCGAAGACACCCTCCACGCCGGCTCGTCCCGAGGAGGACGCTCCGATACGGACGCGTCCGGCGGAGGCGCGTTCCGAGGAGGGCAGGTCGGTGGAGACGCGCTCCATGGCGGCTCGTCCCGCGGAGGGCGCTTCGATACGGACGCGTCCGGCGGAGGCGCCCTTCATGGAGGGCAGGTCCGAGGAGACGCGTTCCGAGGGTGCTGCGCTGCGGGTGCCGCCGCAGGCGCGTTCGGAGAGCCGTGGTGGCAGCGGCAGCGGTGGCGGGACGCGGCCGTACGGGGGCGGCCGTGGCGAAGCCTCCCGGGGCGGCCCCGGCGCCGTGATCCCGGCGGCTCCCGCCGTGCCCGTCGTCGCGCACGCGGCCCGCGGTGAGCACACCCACAGCGAGACGCCGATTCCTCAGCCGCGGGTGACGCGCGAGAGCGGCCCACCGGACCCGCGTGCGTCTTCGGCCCCGGGAGGGCAGGGCGGTTCCGGCCCCGGCCGCGGCTCCGCGTCAGGCGGAGCGCCGGAGGCCCCGCAAGCCCTGGGCGGGCCGGGCGCTCCCGGCGGCAGCGGTACGCCGTCGGCGCGTCGTGCGCCCGATGCCCGTACCGCCTCGGTCGGCCCCGTCTCCGGGCCCGTCTTCGCCGTCGCGGCTCCTCGGCCCGTGATTCAGCGGGTCTCCGTGCGCGGGCAGGTTCTCGACGCGTTGCGGTCCGCGCTCGTGGCCGGTGACCTCGCCCCCGGCGAGGTCTACTCCGCACCCGCGCTCGGCGAACGATTCGGCGTCTCGGCGACCCCTGTGCGCGAGGCCATGCAGCAGCTCGCGAACGAGGGCGCGGTCGAGGTCGTACCGAACCGCGGTTTCCGTGTCATCCGGCGCGGGGCCCGTGAGCTGGCCGAGCTGGCCGAGATCCGGGCCCTCGTCGAGATGCCGGTGATGCTCCGGCTGACCCGTACGGTGGCTGCGCCCTGCTGGGCGGAGCTGCGGCCGCTCGCCGACGCGACCGTGGCCGTGGCGGCCACCGGCGATCTCGCGTGCTATGCCGAGTCCGACCGTGTCTTTCACGCGGCGGTGCTTGCGCTGTCGGGCAACCGTCAGCTGGTGCAGCTCGCGGACGACCTCCATCGGCGGGCGCAGTGGCCGCTGGCCGGGGCGTCCGGGCGGCGGCCGCGTGCCGATCTTTTGGCGGATGCCGGTCAGCACACGGCGTTGCTGGACGCGTTGTCCGACTCGGATGTCGCGACTGCGCAGTCGTTGATACGGGACCATTTCGCGGGCGCGTAGCGGGCCCCTCCGGGGTGGGTGGGGGCGGGGGCGGGGTGTCGTTCGTCTGCGGGCCCGGTGGGGGCTGGTCGCGCAGTTCCCCGCGCCCCTGAAAGCGGCGGGTCCGTGTGGCCGGTGCCTTTACCGGATGCGGTTGGCTCTCGTCATGCTGTGGCCGCCGGTGGGGTCAGCTGGGACGCCAGCCATGTCGGTACGCCGCCCAGGAGTTTGAACAGGCGGCCCGCCTCCGCCCGGAGCCGGGACGCCTCCGGTTCGGTCTCCGCGTCGGCGAGGGACGCCAGCGCCGGGGCCGTACCGACGAGGTAGCCCAACTCCTCGCGGATGCGCAGGGATTCGGCGAAGCCGTGCCGGGCCTCCGCCAACTCGCCCTCGCGCAGCGCGAGTCCCGCGAGGTGGCGCCAGGTGAAGGACAGCAGCAGCGGGTCGTCGTGCGCGGTGGCGCCCGCGTGGGCCCGGCGGTAGGCGGCGCGCGCGGACTGCGGCGAGTGCGCCAGGTTCTCCGCGAGCAGCCCGCGCCGGAAGTCCAGCAGCGCTCGCCCCTTGGCGCCCGGCGCGATCAGGGCCGCCGCCCGGCCGAGCGCGGCCCGTGCCTCGTCGGCGCGGTCGCGCACGGCGAGCAGCGTGGACGCGTACGCCAGTTGCCCGCGCTCGCAGGCCGCCGCGCCCCGCTCGTCGTCGCTCTGGGCCAGCGCCTCCGCCGTACGCAGCGCGTCCTCCGCCTCCGCCCAGCCCTGCTCGGTGTAGAGGCAGCGCTCGACGAGGAGGGCCGCTCTCTGCAGAGCCGCCGATGCCGTGTGTGGTTCCAGGAGAGCGGCCGCGTCGGCCCAGCACGCGCGCGAGCGCAGCCGCCATACCGCGGTCTGGAGTGGATCGTCCCCTGCAGTCGTTCCGTAACCAGACATGGCGGGATGCGCCACGTTGCCCTCCCCGAGCACGCCATTGAGCTGTTGAGTGGTGGCGGAATCTCAGCACGAATCAGCGTGCTCGGCCAAGGGGGTAGGTGAAGGATTTCACAAAGTCGTGGGGCGGAGAAGAGACTTGGTGACCCTTTCGGCCTCCCTGCCGGGCCCGGGCGACCGGGGCCGACCCGCCCGCAGCGCTGTGACCTCAGCTCATCCGCAGCGCGAGGAAGAAGTCCAGCTTGTCCTCAAGGCGGGAAAGATCTCGGCCCGTCAACTGCTCGATACGCCCGACCCGATAGCGCAGCGTGTTGACGTGCAGATGCAGACGGGCCGCGCAACGCGTCCAGGACCCGTCGCAGTCGAGGAACGCCTCCAGCGTCGGGATCAGCTCGGCGCGGTGCCGGCGGTCGTACTCGCGCAGCGGGTCCAGCAGCCGGGCCGTGAAGGCGCGGCGCACGTCGTCCGGCACGAAGGGCAGCAGCAGCACGTGGGACGCCAGCTCCTGGTGGCCCGCCGCGCACACCCGCCCCGGCCTGGCCGCCGCCACCCGGCGCGCGTGCCGGGCCTCCTCCAGGGCGCCGCGCAGGCCCTCCGCCGAGTGCACGGCCGCGCTGACGCCCAGCGTGAGCCGCCCGTCGCCGTCGAGCCCGGCCGACAGCGGCTCGCGTACCGCCTCCAGGATCGTGTCGGCGAGCAGGCCCGTCTCCGAGCCGTCGTGCTCCGAGGAGACGGCCGGCAGCGGGACGAGCGCGACGGCCTCGTCACCCGTGTGGGCGACCGCGATCCGGTCCGAGGGCTCGGGCCCCGACGAGCGCGGGTCGACGAGGATCTCCTCCAGCAGCGCCTGGGCCACCGGACCGCCCGCCAGACCTCCCGCGGGCCCCTCGATCCGTCTTCCCCCGCCGGCGGACTCGGCCGGGAAACCCGCGGGGCCGCCCCTCGCCTCGTCCCATTCGACGCGGGCGACCACGACCTGCCAGTGCGGGGCCGCGCCCAGCCCCGGCAGCAGCACGGGCGCCGCGACCCGCAGCCGTGCCGCGATCTCGCCGGGCGCGGCGCCGGTCTGCACCAGCTCCAGCACCTCCTGCGCGAGCCTGCGCCGTACGGTGCGCGCCGCGTCCCGGCGGTCCCGCTCCACGGCGATCAGCTGCGTCACGCCCTCCAGCAGGTCCAGCCGTTCCTCCGGCCAGTCCCCGGCGTCGGCCTCGACCGCGAGCAGCCACTCCGACAGCACCGTCTCGCGCACATCGCGCGCCCCCGCCGTACCGCGTCCGCCGCCGCGGACCGGGAACAGGGAGTACGTGGCCGGGCCCACCGTCACCCGGTGCGGGCCGCGGCGGCCCGTGCGGACCGCCGCCAGGTGCTCACCGGCCAGCTTCGTGCACACTCCCGGGGCCAGCTCGGTCTCGGCGAGCCGCGAGCCCGCGATCAGGCGCCCGGCGGGGGAGAGCACCCAGGCCCGCAGGTCCAGGTCGGAGCCGAGCAGGTCCAGGACCACGTCCGGGCCGCCGCCCGCCGGACCGGACGTCATCATCCGGCGGTGCCGGTCCACCACGGCCGCGAGGTCCCCGGCGCGCTCGCCCGACACCTGCCGCACGACGTGCTCGGTGATCGTCGCGAAGGCCACCGACTCGTTGACGGCGAACAGCGGCAGCCGGTGCTGCGCGCAGGCCGTCACCAGATCGTCCGGGACCGGGCCCAGCTCGGCCTCGCCCGCGGCCAGTGCCGTGACCCCGGCACCCGCGAGGAGCCGTACGAAGGGCTCGGAGTCGGCCGGGCCACGGCGCCAGGCGAGACCGGTCAGGACCAGCTCGCCGCCCGACAGATAGCGGCTGGGGTCCCGCAGGTCCGTGGTCATCACGCCACGCACCGTGCGGTCCAGCTCGTCCTGGCCGCCGAGCAGCCGCAGGCCCAGCGCGTCCGTGTCCAGCAGTGCGCGCAGCCGCATCTCGTCGCCGCCGTTCTGTCTCGAAAAATTACGATGGATGGGGAACCGATGGAGGGGGTCGAACCGATGAAGGGGAGAGAGGAGGACTCATTCCGGCCGGTGACCGGCGCGCAGCGGACTGCGTCTGACGTTTCCCGGGGAAAGCCAAGAGGTTACTGATGACCTCCGTTCATACGAATCTACAAGATGCGCGCCCTGGCCAGCCAACTCCTTCATGGTTTCGGTGACTGACCCCGTTGGTGGAACGCGCTGTGTACTGACTGCCATCCACGTGAACACCTCATGAACGAGCCTGGGCCGCCGCACACGATCTGGCTTGATCAGCACCATCAACGAGACGAAGAAGAGAGCCGGTCATGGACTTCCTTCGCCCCGCCAGCTGGGAGGAAGCGCTCGCCGCGAAGGCAGCGCATCCCACAGCTGTGCCGATTGCGGGTGGCACCGACGTGATGGTCGAGATCAACTTCGACCACCGCCGGCCCGAGTACCTGCTGGACCTGAACCGCATCGGCGAGCTGGGCGACTGGGAGGTCGGCGAGGAGTCGGTCCGCCTGGGCGCCTCGGTGCCGTACTCGGCGATCATGGACAACCTCCGCGGTGAGCTGCCCGGCCTGGCCCTGGCCTCCCACACCGTGGCCTCCCCGCAGATCCGCAACCGCGGCGGAGTCGGCGGCAACCTCGGCACCGCCTCCCCGGCCGGTGACGCCCACCCCGCCCTCCTCGCGGCGGGCGCCGAGGTCGAGGCCGAGTCCGTCCGGGGCTCGCGGCTGATCCCGATCGACGACTTCTACACCGGGGTGAAGCGCAACGCGCTCGCCCCCGACGAGCTGATCCGCGCCGTCCACATCAAGAAGGCGGACGGCCCGCAGCAGTACTCCAAGGTCGGCACCCGCAACGCCATGGTGATCGCGGTGTGCGCCTTCGGCCTCGCCCTGCACCCCGCCACCCGCACGGTCCGCACCGGCATCGGTTCGGCCGCGCCCACGCCCGTACGGGCCAGGGCGGCGGAGGAATTCCTGAACGCGGCACTCGAAGAGGGCGGCTTCTGGGACAACGGCAAGATCATCACCCCGTCGGTGGCCAAGCAGTTCGCCCAGCTGTGCTCCGGCGCCTGCAACCCCATCGACGACGTCCGGGGCACCGCGAGCTACCGCCGCCACGCGGTGGGCATCATGGCCCGCCGCACGCTGACCTGGACCTGGGAGTCGTACCGCGGCACCGCCGCCCGCACGGAGGGAGTCGCGTAATGCGCGTCAGTTTCACGGTCAACGGCCGTCCGCAGGAAGCCGACGACGTGTGGGAGGGCGAGTCCCTGCTGTACGTGCTGAGGGAACGGATGGGCCTGCCGGGCTCGAAGAACGCCTGCGAGCAGGGCGAGTGCGGCTCCTGCACGGTCCGTCTCGACAACGTCCCGGTGTGTTCCTGTCTGGTCGCGGCCGGGCAGGTCGAGGGCCGGGACGTCGTCACGGTCGAGGGCCTCGCGGACTTCGCCAGGCAGCGCGCGGAACACGGCGCCTGCGCCTCCGGAGCCCACGAAGGCTCTGGAGCCGCGGGAGCCTCCCGTGCCTGCGGTACGCCGCTGGACGCGGCCAAGCGCTGGGAGGCGCGGCCCTTGGACTCGCAGACCGGCGAGGGCGCCGAACTCGCTCCCATCCAGCAGGCGTTCATCGACGCCGGAGCCGTCCAGTGCGGCTTCTGCACCCCCGGCCTGCTGGTCGCGGCCGACGAGATGCTGGAGCGCAACCCCACCCCCACCGACGCGGACATCCGCGAGGCGCTCTCGGGCAACCTCTGCCGCTGCACGGGCTACGAGAAGATCATGGACGCGGTCCGCCTGGCGGCCGCCCGTCAGGGAGAGGCGGTCTGACGATGGCTCCCCGCACGACTCCCGTCGGTACGCCCACGAAGGTCACCCAGGGTTCGCGGACCAAGGGCGGCATCGGCGAGTCCACGCTGCGCCCGGACGGCACCCTCAAGGTCACCGGCGAGTTCGCGTACTCGTCCGACATGTGGCACGAGGACATGCTCTGGGGCCAGATCCTGCGCTCCACGGTCGCGCACGCCGAGATCCTCTCCATCGACACAGGCGAGGCCCTCGCGACGCCCGGCGTCTACGCGGTCCTGACGTACGACGACCTGCCCACCGCCGTGAAGAACTACGGCCTGGAGATCCAGGACACCCCGGTACTGGCCCGCGGCCGGGTACGCCACCACGGCGAGCCCGTCGCGATCGTCGCCGCCGACCACCCCGAGACCGCCCGCCGCGCCGCCGCCAAGATCAAGGTGGCGTACAAGGAGCTGCCGGTCGTCACGGACGAGGCCTCGGCCACCGCGCCGGACGCCCCGCTGATCCACGAGGGCCGCGACGACCATCACATCGGGCACGTCTCCCACCCGAACATCGTGCACCGCCAGCCGATCGTCCGCGGCGACGTCGAGGCGGCCCGGCGGCGAGCCGATCACATCGTCGAGGGCGAGTACACCTTCGGCATGCAGGACCAGGCGTTCCTCGGCCCCGAGTCGGGCCTCGCCGTACCCGCCGAGGACGGCGGCGTCGACCTGTACGTCGCCACCCAGTGGCTGCACTCCGACCTGCGCCAGATCGCCCCGGTCCTCGGTCTGCCCGAGGACAAGGTGCGGATGACGCTCTCCGGCGTCGGCGGCGCGTTCGGAGGCCGCGAGGACCTGTCCATGCAGATCCACGCCTGTCTGCTGGCGCTCCGCACCGGCAAACCGGTCAAGATCGTCTACAACCGCTTCGAGTCCTTCTTCGGCCACGTCCACCGCCACCCCGCGAAGCTCCACTACGAGCACGGGGCGACGAAGGACGGGAAGCTGACCCACATGAAGTGCCGGATCGTCCTGGACGGCGGCGCGTACGCCTCCGCGTCCCCGGCGGTCGTCGGCAACGCCGCATCCCTGGCGGTCGGCCCGTACGTCCTCGAAGACGTCGACATCGAGGCCATCGCCCTCTACTCGAACAACCCGCCCTGCGGCGCCATGCGCGGCTTCGGCGCGGTCCAGGCGTGCTTCGCCTACGAGGCGCAGATGGACAAGCTCGCCGACGCGGTGGGCATCGACCGGGTCGAGTTCCGGCAGCTCAACGCGATGTCCCAGGGCACGCTGATGCCCACCGGCCAGCCCGTCGACTCGCCCGCCCCGGTCGCCGAACTCCTGCGCCGCGTCAAGGCGATGCCGATGCCGCCGGAGCAGCAGTGGCTGGCGGCCGGCGAGGCGGCGGACGTCCGCCAGCTCCCCGGCGGCCTGTCGAACACCACCCACGGCGAAGGCGTCGTACGGGGGGTCGGCTACGCGGTCGGCATCAAGAACGTCGGCTTCTCCGAGGGCTTCGACGACTACTCGACCGCCAAGGTCCGTATGGAGGTCGTCGGCGGCGAGCCCGTCGCGACCGTCCACACCGCGATGGCGGAGGTCGGCCAGGGCGGGGTCACCGTCCACGCGCAGATCGCCCGCACCGAACTGGGCGTCGCCCAGGTGACGATCCAGCCGGCGGACACCCAGGTGGGCTCGGCCGGTTCGACCTCGGCGTCCCGTCAGACGTACGTCACCGGCGGCGCCGTGAAGAACGCGTGCGAGCTGGTCCGCGAGAAGGTCCTGGAGATCGGCCGCCGCAAGCTCGGTACGTACCACCCGGCCTGGGCGAGTGCCGAACTGCTCCTGGAGGGCGGCAAGGTCGTCACCGACGGCGGTGAGGTCCTGGCCGACCTGGCCGACGTCCTCGAAGACGAGGCCGTCGAGGTCGAGGAGGAGTGGCGGCACCGGCCGACCGAGGCCTTCGACCTGCGCACCGGTCAGGGCAACGGCCATGTCCAGTACTCGTTCGCCGCCCACCGCGCGGTCGTCGAGGTGGACACCGAACTGGGCCTGGTGAAGGTCATCGAACTGGCCTGCGCGCAGGATGTCGGCAAGGCGCTCAACCCGCTGTCCGTCCTCGGCCAGATCCAGGGCGGTACGACGCAGGGCCTGGGCATCGCGGTGATGGAGGAGATCATCGTCGACCCCGTCACGGCGAAGGTCAGGAATCCCTCCTTCACCGACTACCTCATCCCCACGATCCTCGACACGCCGACCATCCCCGTCGACGTGCTCGAACTCGCCGACGACCACGCGCCGTACGGGCTCCGTGGCATCGGTGAGGCCCCGACCCTGTCGTCGACCCCGGCCGTCCTCGCGGCGATCCGCAACGCGACGGGCCTGGAGCTCAACAGGACACCGGTCCGCCCGGAACACCTGACGGACACGGCGTAGTCGGCCCGACTGTCGTGGGCGGCCCGTTCCGCCGCCGCTCCGGGCAGGCCCCCGCCCTTGCTGTGGGCAGGCGTTCCGCTGGGGTCCCCCCAGGCCCTCAAGGCACTGGGGGAGGAACGGGTGGGCACAGCAAGGGCCACCCCGGCGCCGGGCAACCGTGTATCCCACGGCACCCGCTCCCCGGCAACCACGCAAGTACAGCATCGCGTCTCGTCTCGGGCCGTCCCCCGGGTCGTGCACCTTCCCAAAACCCGCGCACACCGAAAGCAAGCCGCGGGTGCCCCTATGAACCTTGGGAGAAGGCACCATGACCCAGCAGTCACTGGAGCCCAGGACCACCGCCGACGACGCGGGTGAAGGAACCCGCGTCCCGGCCGGCCGGTCCTGGCTCGACCGCTACTTCCACATATCCCTACGGGGAAGCACGGTCGCGCGTGAGATGCGCGGCGGCGTCACGACCTTCATGGCGATGGCGTACATCCTCCTCCTCAACCCCCTGATCCTGTCCGGCAAGGACGTCGCGGGGGACACGCTCGGCCGGCAGGCCCTGATCACCGCGACGGCGTTCGCCGCGGCCTTCACCACCCTGCTGATGGGCTTCTTCGGCAAGGTGCCGCTGGCCCTCGCCGCGGGACTGTCCGTCTCGGGTGTGCTTTCCTCGCAGGTCGCGCCCCAGATGACCTGGCCGCAGGCCATGGGCATGTGCGTGATGTACGGCGTGGTGATCATGCTGCTCGTGGTCACCGGGCTACGCGAGATGATCATGAACGCGATCCCGCTGGCCCTCAAACACGCGATCACGATGGGCATCGGGCTGTTCATCGCGCTCATCGGCCTGGTGAAGGCGGGCTTCGTCCACCAGGGCAAGGCGACCCCGGTCTCGCTCGGTGCGACGGGCGAACTGGCGGGCTGGCCCGTGCTGTTGTTCGCCGTCACCCTGCTCGCCATCTTCATGCTCCAGGCCCGCGGCATTCCCGGCGCGATCCTGATCGGCATAGTCGGCGGAACCGTACTCGCCGTGGTGCTCAACGCCCTCGACGTGATCGACCCGAAGCAGTGGGCCGGCGGCGCGCCCGAACTCCACGGCAGCGCGGTGTCGATGCCCGACTTCTCGATCTTCGGTGACGTCGAGTTCGGCGGCTGGGGCGAGGTCGGCGCGATGACGGTCGGCATGATCGTGTTCACGCTCGTGCTCGCCGGGTTCTTCGACGCGATGGCCACGATCATCGGCGTCGGTACGGAGGCGGGGCTCGCCGACGACAAGGGGCGGATGCCGGGCCTGTCCAAGGCACTGTTCATCGACGGCGCGGGCGGCGCGATCGGCGGGGTCGCCGGCGCCTCCGGCCAGACGGTGTTCGTGGAGTCCGCGACGGGGGTCGGCGAGGGTGCCCGCACGGGGCTTTCCTCCGTCGTCACGGGCCTGTTCTTCGCGGCCTGTCTCTTCTTCACCCCGCTGACGGCGATCGTCCCCGGCGAGGTCGCGGCGGCGGCCCTGGTCGTCATCGGCGCCATGATGATGATGAACGCCCGCCATGTGGACTGGGCCGACCGCGCCACCGCGATCCCGGTCTTCCTGACCGTCGTGATCATGCCGTTCACGTACTCCATCACGGCGGGGGTCGCGGCCGGGGTCATCAGTTACGTCGCCATCAGAATCGCCCAGGGCAAGGCGCGGGAGGTCGGAGCCTTCATGTGGGGCCTCACGGCAATCTTCCTGATCTTCTTCGCCCTGAGCCCGATAGAAAGCTGGATGGGCATCCACTAGACGCTCCGCTGGGGCGCGCGGTAATTCAACCTGCGGCCCGGTGGGGGTGGCCCGCGCAGTTCCCCGCGCCCCTAAAAAGCAAAAGCCGGGGCGCACCCCCGCCCCGCAAGG
>NZ_JBHWZP010000271.1:0-12885 GCF_042728395.1 Streptomyces sp. NPDC060205 | reverse complement strand
CTGAAACAGCGGGCGTCGGCGTTTCGACGTCATCGCTCCCGCGCCCCTCAGAGCAGGGGCTCAGCGTACGGACGCTTCTTGGGGGCGCGGGGAACTGCGCGGCACGCCCCCACCGGGGCGCACCCGGGAGTCGAGCCCAGCCCCGCTGTTTCAGGGGCGCGGGGAACTGCGCGGCACGCCCCCACCCGGCCGCACCCAACAGTCGAGCCCAGCCCCGCTGTTTCAGGGGCGCGGGGAACTGCGCGGCACGCCCCCACCGGGGCGCACCCGGGGTCGAGCCCAGCCAACCCCTTGCTAGTCCTTCTTCAGGACGAAAGACGTCTGCGACTTCGGCAAACCCGCCGGCTTCGCTTCGACCAAGTACGTACCCGGCGTAGCCGAAAGCGCCGGCGGCGTCGCACACTGCGGCGCACTCGCCTTGCGGTTCCATTCGACCGTACGGATGACCTGGTCGTTCGCCGGAATGCGGAACAGAACGCTCGCCGCACCCGTCGGGCAGTCCGCCGAGGACCAGATCTCGTCGTCCCCCTTCGCCTGAGTGATCGTCAGCACCGCGCTCTTCGGACCGAGATCGAGCTTGCAGTCGCTGCCGGAGGAGTTCTTGGCGATCAGTTCGAAGGTGGGCTTCTCGTCCGGCGCGTACGAGTTGTGGACGCTGCGCAGCGTCACCTTCACCGCCCCGGGCGTGCAGTCGGGAACGCTGGACCCGGCCGGCACCGTGTCGCCCGAGCCACCGCCACCCTCACCGTCGTCCGCACCGCCACCCCCGGAACCGGAGCCGGAGCCGGAGCCGGAACCCGAACCGGCCCCGCCCGCACCGGAATCGCCGGACCCGCCGGAGCCCCCGGAGCCTCCCGAACCTTCGGAGCCGCCGTCGCTCGACTCGTCGCGCCCGCCCGGCGCTTGGCTGATCGCGGACTCCGAGTCCGAGGGGCCGGGCGTGATCGACGCGGTGGGGTTCTTGCCGTTGGACCCGTCGGCGTCGTTCTTTCCGCCGCCCCCGCCGTCGGAGGTCACCACCCAGGTGACCAACAGGGCCATCACGGCGAACATGGACGCCAGAATGGCCCTCCGTCGCCAGTAGATGGAGGAGGGAAGCGGCCCGACCGGATTGCGCAAAGATCCCACGGCGCAAACTGTACGAGAGATCGGGGAGTTCACTGGCCTCACCCGCCGCTCAACCCCCCAACTTTTTCCGATCATCAGCCCGGGAGACGCTTCGAGGCCGGCGTGGGGCCGCCCCCAGGCGGCTTCAGGGGCGCGGGGAACTGCGCGCGCGACCCCCACCCACCCGCAGCCAACACACGACGCACTCCGGCCAGCCCTCCGGAGGATCCCCCGCATGGAAGAATCGCCCCTGCCATGACTGCGCCCACGAAACCCACGCACGCCCGGCCGGACTCGTCCGAATCCGTCGGGGACGACCTCCACGCCCCGGTCATCGACTGGTTCGAGGAGAACGCACGCGACCTCCCCTGGCGGCGCCCCGACGCGGGCCCGTGGGGCGTGATGGTCAGCGAGTTCATGCTGCAGCAGACCCCGGTGAGCCGCGTGCTCCCGGTGTACGAGCAGTGGATGGCCCGCTGGCCGCGCCCCGCCGATCTCGCCGAGGACGCGCCGGGCGAGGCCGTCCGTGCCTGGGGCCGCCTCGGCTACCCCCGCCGCGCCCTGCGCCTGCACGGCGCCGCGGTCGCCATAACGGAGCGGCACGACGGCGACGTACCCACGGAGCACGCGCAACTGCTCGCGCTGCCCGGCATCGGCGAGTACACGGCCGCGGCGGTGGCCTCGTTCGCATACGGGCAGCGGCACGCCGTCCTCGACACGAACGTGCGGCGGGTGTTCGCGCGGGCCGTCACCGGGGTCCAGTACCCGCCGAACGCCACGACCGCCGCCGAGCGCAGGCTCGCCCGCACGCTGCTGCCCGACGACGAGCGCACGGCCGCGCTCTGGGCCGCCGCGTCCATGGAACTCGGCGCGCTCGTGTGCACGGCGAAGAACGAGACGTGCGTACGCTGCCCGATCGCCGCCCTGTGCACCTGGCGGCTGGCCGGGAAGCCCGCGCACGACGGACCGCCGCGGCGCGGCCAGACCTACGCGGGTACGGACCGGCAGGTGCGCGGCCGGCTGCTCGCCGTACTGCGCGAGGCGGTCACGCCCGTCCCGCAGTCGGCCCTCGACCGGGTCTGGGAGGAGCCGGTGCAGCGGGCCCGCGCCCTGGACGGCCTGGTCTCCGACGGACTGGTCGAACCGCTCGCCGGCGGTCTGTACCGGCTCCCACAGAGCTGACCCGCAGGGCTCCCGCAGAGCTGACCCGCACGACTGACTTACAAAGCTGCCGCGCAGAGCCGACCCACAGGCTTCACCGAGCTCCGTGACAGAGGCGCGGCGGGCAAAACGCCCCGTACCCACCCCAGTCGGCACCTCGTCTTACCCAGGCCCTACTTCCGTTACACAACCTATGGACAGCCGAGCGCTCGCCGCATGCTCGCTCGGACAACCCCGTGACAACAGCTCCGTAACTTCAGTGCCGTACCGCGGACCGGCGGTACGGCAGGCAACGGACAGCCGGCAGCACCCAGGCCGGAACGGGGACGGAGGCGGTTGGAATGGCGCACGGCGAGGTGCTTGAGTTCGAGGAGTACGTACGCACGCGGCAGGACGCGTTGCTGCGCAGCGCACGCCGCCTGGTCCCCGACCCCGTCGACGCCCAGGACCTCCTGCAGACCGCGCTGGTGCGCACGTACGGACGCTGGGACGGCATCGCGGACAAGCGCCTCGCCGACGCCTATCTGCGCCGCGTCATGATCAACACGCGTACGGAGTGGTGGCGGGCCCGCAAGCTGGAGGAGGTCCCCACCGAGCAGCTGCCGGACGCGAGCGTGGACGACTCCACCGAGCAGCACGCGGACCGCGCGCTCCTTATGGACATCATGAAGGTGCTGGCTCCCAAGCAGCGCAGCGTCGTCGTGCTGCGACACTGGGAGCAGATGTCCACGGAGGAGACGGCCGCCGCCCTCGGTATGTCGGCCGGCACGGTCAAGAGCACACTGCACCGGGCGCTCGCCCGGCTCCGCGAGGAGCTGGAGCGCCGGGCGTCCGACGAGAACGACGAGAACGACAGGCTCGGCGTACGCGTGCCGGAGCGTGAGGAGCGGGAGCGTTGCGCGGCCTAGACCCAGAGGCTCCGCGGGCCCGTGGGGTCCGGAAGGCGGTGATCACGGCAGCGGCCGTGCTCGCCGCCCTCGGCCTTTCCGTGTCCGCCTGCGGTACGGGCGGCACCGGCGCCCGGGACGAGGGTCCGGCCCTCTCCGACTCCGGAAGCGCCCGGGACGCGGCCCCCGCCACCTCCTATCCCGCCCAGGCCCCGGCCACCCCCGACCGGGTGGACGCGGTCCGTCTGGTCAGGGCCGACCCCGGGGTCAGCACGGCGGTCAAGCGCGACCTGAAGCCGTGCGTCGGCGACGAGTACCCGGTCGACGTGTCGTACGGCAACCTCACCGGCGGTTCCGCCGCGGACGTCGTGATCAACGTGATGACCTGCGGGGACGCGGTCGGCGTCGGCTCGTACGTGTACCGCGAGGAGGGCGACGCGTACAAGAACGTCTTCCGTGCCGAGGAGCCCCCGGTGTACGCGGAGATCGACCGGGGCGACCTGGTGATCACCCAGCAGGTGTACGAGAAGGACGACTCGGTGACGTATCCGTCCGGCGAGGAAGTGATCACGTACCACTGGACGGCGACCCGCTTCACCGAGCGGGCCAGGACGCACAACGACTACAGCAAGGTGGTGGGCGGCGAGTCCGCGGCCCCCACCGACCAGTAGCCCCGCACCGAGCAATCGCACGACCGCCCAACCGTGCAACCGCACAACCGCACAAGCAAGTCGCAACGGCCCGACAGACCGAGAAGACGAGAGCACCCGGATGGCAGAGCACACCCATGTCCTGTTCGTCGAGGACGACGACGTCATCCGCGAGGCCACCCAACTCGCGCTGGAACGCGACGGCTTCGTGGTCACCGCCATGCCCGACGGGCTGTCGGGTCTTGAGGCGTTCCGGGCCGACCGGCCCGACATCGCGCTCCTCGACGTGATGGTGCCGGGCCTCGACGGGGTGTCGCTGTGCCGCCGGATCCGGGACGAGTCGACCGTTCCCGTGATCATGCTGTCGGCCCGCGCCGACTCCATCGACGTCGTGCTCGGCCTGGAGGCGGGCGCCGACGACTACGTGACCAAGCCCTTCGACGGGGCCGTGCTGGTCGCACGCATCCGGGCCGTGCTGCGGCGCTTCGGACACGCGAGCGGGCCGCGCGCCGACGGCGGGAGCGAGAGTGCGTCGACCGAGCACGGCGGCGGTGTACTGACCTTCGGCGCGGGCTCCGGTCCCGGCGAGCTGGAGATCGACACGGAGGGCATGGAGGTGCGCAGGGGCGGCGCCCCCGTGTCGCTGACGCCCACCGAGATGCGGCTGCTCCTGGAGTTCTCGTCCTCACCCGGTACGGTCCTGTCGCGCGACAAGCTGCTGGAGCGGGTGTGGGACTACGGCTGGGGCGGTGACACCCGGGTCGTGGACGTCCATGTGCAGCGGCTGCGTACGAAGATCGGCCAGGACCGGATCGAGACGGTCCGCGGCTTCGGCTACAAGTTGAAGGCCTGAGCGGAGCGGACGATGCGGGGGACGAGCGGCAACCCGGCCGACGGACAGGGCGAGTTCGGCGATGACGGGAACGGACGCGGGCACGGGAACGGACCCGCGAACGGCAACGGGAACGGTGCGCCGGGCGTGAGCGTCGTGGGACAGGGGCGGGCCGGTGCGGCCGGGCGGCGCGAGAGACTCGGGCGCCTGATGCCGCGTACGGGGATCCGATGGAAGCTGAGCGCCGCCATCGCCGCGGTCGGGGCGCTGGTCGCCGTCGCGCTGAGCCTGGTCGTGCACAACGCCGCCCGGGTCTCCATGCTCGACAACGCGCGCGACCTCGCCGACGAACGCGTCCAGATCGCGCAGCGGAACTACGAGGCGTCCGGGCGGCCCAACTTCCCCGGTGTCAGGATCGACGACCCCGCCCTGCCGAAGGACCTGCTGGCGAAGGCGACGGCCGGGCGGCGGGCGACCTATGTGACGGAACACCGCGACGGCGTGCCCGACATCTGGGCGGCCGTACCGCTCAAGGACGGCCGCATCCTGTCGCTGCACACGAACTTCACCGACCGCAGCACGACCGTCCTCAAGGACCTCGACGAGGCGCTGCTCATCGGTTCGATCGCGGTCGTCTTCGGCGGCTGCGCGCTCGGCGTGCTCATCGGCGGCCAGCTCTCACGGCGGCTGCGCAAGGCGGCCACGGCGGCCCGGCGGGTCGCGCAGGGCGAGCCGGACGTGCGCGTACGGGACTCCATCGGCGGGGTCGTGCGCGACGAGACCGACGACCTCGCGCGGGCCGTGGACGCGATGGCCGACGCGTTGCAGCAGCGCATCGAGGCGGAGCGGCGGGTGACCGCGGACATCGCGCACGAGCTGCGCACCCCGGTGACCGGGCTGCTCACCGCGGCGGAGCTGCTGCCGCCGGGGCGCCCCACGGAGCTTGTACGGGACCGGGCGCAGGCCATGCGGCAACTGGTCGAGGACGTGCTGGAGGTGGCCCGGCTGGACAGCGCGTCCGAGCGGGCCGAGTTGCAGGACATCCTGCTGGGCGAGTTCGTGACCCGGCGGGTGATCGCGCGGGACCCGGGGATCGTGGTCCGGGTGGTCCACGAGTCGGCGGTCACGACGGACCCGCGCCGCCTGGAACGGGTCCTCATCAACCTGCTGGTCAACGCCGCCAAGCACGGCAAGCCGCCCATCGAGGTCACCGTCGAGGGCCGGGTCATCCGGGTCCGCGACCACGGGCCCGGCTTCCCCGACGCACTCCTGGCCGACGGGCCCAGCCGCTTCCGCACCGGCAGCAGTGACCGGGCCGGGCACGGGCACGGGCTGGGGCTCACGATCGCGGCGGGGCAGGCGCGGGTGCTGGGGGCGCGGCTCACGTTTCGCAATGTGCGGGCGGTGGGGGCGCCTGAAGGGGTGCCGGCGGAGGGGGCGGTGGCGGTGCTCTGGCTCCCGGAACACGCTCCGACGAACACGGGCAGTTACCCGATGCTGCCGGAATGACCTGCCCCTGGGCTGCCGCCCCGGCCCCCTTTCGTCCTCAGACGCCGGACGGGCTGGGGGGTTCGGCCGGGCCCGGGCCGGACTTCACCTGCGGACCGGTGGGGGTTGTTCGCGCAGTTCCCCGCGCCCCTCAAAGCCGCATGCGCGGAGGGCAGTTCGTCGGGTGCGGCTCGGTGGGGGCTGGCCGCGCAGTTCCCCGCGCCCCTGAAAATGGGGCTGCGCCCCGATTTTCAGGCCGCCGCGTGCTCGGCGCTCGCTGCCGGCCCTCCCCAAACCCGCCCCAGGCCCTGCATAGCCCCTCCGGCGTTTGAGGAGCGGGGGTTCGGGGGCGGAGCCCCTGTGGCGGGGACGGGGATGGGTAGGGGCGGCGGGGGCGGAGAAAAGGCCCCCGGCCACGGAACACCGTCCGTGGCCAGGGGCCGTCAGGCCAGGTCGCCGAGCGCCGGCGCCAGGCTCAGACCGCCTCCACCGACTTCTCCCCGCCGGAGGCACCCGCGCCGGCCCCCCGAAGCGGAACCTCCTTCACGAACAGAGCCCCCACCAGCGCGACGACCGCGACAACCGCCCCCAGCAGGAACGCGGAATGCGTCCCGGACGCGACAGCGTGCTGGTACGCCTCCCGCGCGGCCACCGGCAGCTTCGCCAGGCTGGCCGCATCCAGCTGCGCGGACTGCTCGGTCACCTTCGCCCCCAGCGCCCCGGCCCGCTCGGCCATCACGTCCTGGACCCGGTGGTTGAACAGCGCGCCCATGATGGCGACACCGAAGGACGAGCCGAGCGTACGGAACAGCGTGGTGCTGGACGACGCGACACCCATGTCCTTCATCTCGACGCTGTTCTGCGAGACGAGCATGGTGATCTGCATCAGACAGCCCATGCCCGCCCCGACCACGGCCATGTACACACCGGACGTCAGCCGCGACGTGTCCGTGTCCATGAGCGACAGCAGATACAGCCCGACCACCATCAGCGCGCTGCCCACGATCGGGAAGACCTTGTAGCGCCCGGTGCTGGTGGTCACCCGCCCGGCGAACATCGACGTCACGAGCATCGCGCCGAGCATGGGCAGGAGCAGCAGCCCGGAGTTGGTCGCGGACGCGCCCTGCACCGACTGCTGGTACAGCGGCAGGAACAGCACCGCGCCGAACATCACGAACCCGGCGACGAACCCGACGAGGGACATCAGCGTGAAGTTGCGGCTGCGGAAGATGTGCAGCGGCATGACCGGCGCGGCGGCCTTGGTCTGCACGAACAGGAAGCCGACGAGCGCGGCGACGCCGATGGCGATCAGTTCCATGATCCGGGCGGAGCCCCAGGCGTACTCGGTCCCGCCCCAGGTGGTGACGAGCACGATCGAGGTGATGCCCACGGTGAGCAGCGCGGCGCCGAGATAGTCGATCCGCGCGTCCACCCGCTTCTTGGGCAGGTGCAGTACGGCGCTGACGGCGATCAGTGCTATGACGCCGAGCGGCAGGTTGATGTAGAAGGACCAGCGCCAGCCCCAGTTGTCGGTGATGGTGCCGCCGATCAGCGGGCCGCCGATCATCGCGAGGGCCATCACGCCGGCCATCATGCCCTGGTACTTGCCCCGCTCACGCGGCGGAATCAGGTCGCCGATGATCGCCATGACGCCGACCATCAGTCCGCCCGCGCCGAGTCCCTGGATCGCGCGGAACCCGATGAGCTGGCCCATGTCCTGGGCCATTCCGCTGAGCGCCGAGCCGATCAGGAAGAGCACGATGGACGTCATGAAGACGCCCTTGCGCCCGTACATGTCGCCGAGCTTGCCCCAGATGGGGGTGGAGGCGGCGGTGGCGAGCGTGTAGGCGGTGACGACCCAGGACAGGTGTTCCAGACCGCCCAGTTCGCCCACGATGGTCGGCATCGCGGTGCCGATGATCATGTTGTCGAGCATCGCGAGCATCATCGCGATCATGAGCGCCATCAGGACGACCCGTACGCTCCTGGGCTGCTTGCCCGCGTCCGCGGCGCCCACGGCACCCACGGGGTCCGCGGCCACGGCCGCCGCCGACGCCCGGGACGCCGCCGCGGACTTCGCCGGCGCGTCCTGCGGCGCGGCCGACTTCGCCGACCGGGCCGACTTCGCCGGTTTCATCGGTTTGATCGGCCTGCGCGGCCTCCGCGGCCCCTCCGACCCGTTCGAAGCCGAAGCTGGAGCCGAAGCCGAGGCCGACCCCGGCATCGCGTCCGCCGGCTCCGCCTCATCCGCTGCTCCGGCCGCTCCGGCCGTCCTGGTGTCCGCCACTTAGCCCACTCCCCTGGGTACCGCTCTTCATTGCCACTTACTTGCCGACCGGCAAGTTGACTACACTGGGGAAAGTAGACCCGTAACTAGCCGGGCGTCAAGTAAGTTTTTCTTTACCCACGCTGCGGCGTGCGACCAGGACGAGGGGCGGCCACGATGGACGGCAGCAGGCAGCGGCGGCGCGGGGACACCCGCCAGCGCATCCAGGACGTGGCTGTCGAACTGTTCGCCGAGCAGGGTTACGAGAAGACGTCCCTGCGCGAGATCGCCGAGCGGCTGGACGTCACCAAGGCCGCGCTCTACTACCACTTCAAGACCAAGGAAGACATCCTCATCAGCCTCTTCGAGGATCTGACGAGGCCGATGGACGAGCTGATCGAGTGGGGCAAGGGGCAGCCGCGCTCCCTCGACACCAAGCAGGAACTCCTGCGCCGGTACAGCCAGGCCCTCACCGACGCGGCCCCCCTTTTCCGCTTCATGCAGGAGAACCAGGCGACGGTCCGCGAGCTGAGCATCGGCGAGTCGTTCAAGGACCGCATGGTCAAGATGCTGGACATCATCAGGGAGCCCGAGGCCCCGCTGACGGACCAGGTGCGCTGCGTGAGCGCGCTGTTCACGATGCACGCCGGGATGTTCGCCCTCAAGGACATGGAAGGCGACCCCGAGGACAAGCGGAAAGCCGTCCTGGAGGTCGCCATCGATCTGGTCACCCGGGCACACTCGGGCCCGCACCCGGCACCCTGAGGTCCCTCAGGGACAAGCTCTGAGGTCCGTCAGAGGCTGAGCCCCTTGGAGCGCAGGAACGCGACCGGGTCGACCGCCGAGCCGTAGTTGGCCGTCGTACGGATCTCGAAGTGCAGGTGCGGCCCGCTGGAGTTGCCGGTGTTGCCGGACAGCGCGATCCGCTGGCCGGTCTTGACGACCTGGCCGGGCTTCACGTCGACCCGGGACAGGTGCGCGTACTGCGAGTACGTGCCGTTGCTGTGCTTGATCACGACGGCGTTGCCGTACGCGGGACCGTCGCCGGCGCCGTTGCCGCCGGTCTTCACGACGGTGCCGCCGTGCGCGGCGACGACCTTGGTGCCGGAGGCGACGGCGAAGTCCTGGCCGGAGTGGGTGGACGACCACAGGTTGCCGGCCTGGGCGAAGCTCGCGGAGAGCTTGTACTTCGCGACCGGGTCGACCCAGGAGGAGACATTTTTCGCGGCGGGCTTGGCCGCGGCCTTCTTGGCCTGCGCCTTCTTGGCGGCGGCCTTGCTCTTGGCCTGGGCGGCCTTCGCCTGGGCCGCGGCCTGCTCCTGGACGGAGACGGCGGCCGCACTCGACAGGGAGACCGCGCTCGGCTTGGCGTCCGCGGCGACCGCGACCCCGGCTCCGACGGCGGTCGAGACTCCCAGACCGAGGGCCAGGACGGCCGCCCGGGCACGGAGCTGGGACGTGCCGGGTATGCGGGACGTGGTGCGCTGCGACATGGGGACTACCTCCGGGGGACGGGCAACAACACACCCGGCGCGCTGTCGGTGCGCCGGGCGGGGGTCATCCCTTGGTAACCCGTACTCCCGCCGTCCCCCAAAACACCCTTCTACGACCCCAAGTCGTACTTGACCCCGAAACTTCCGACTCCTTGACAGAACCACCGCCGAATACGAAAACCTCCCGGTTATCTTTCATAAGTCTGGTTTACCCGCACTTCAGACCCGCCCCTCACGGCCCGGGCTCCACCTCGCCGACCGCGCCCCCCACCCCGAAGGACCTCGGACCCACCCCCAGGGCCAAAGGTCCCTTTTGTCCACCCGGCGTCCACCACTAGCGCCCCTAGTAGGGCGGGAAACGCCTGTGCGTCATGTCACCGGGCGGCAAGATCCAGGAAGCCTCCGATGTGACGGCGGCTACAGCCCCTCCCCCGTCAGACCCCCGGTTCGAGCAGCGGCAGCGCCCCGAAGACGTGCTCCCGCCACAGCTCCCGGGAGACCTCCTCCGGGTACGGCGCCACGCTCGGCCGCGTGTCGAAGAGCCGTACCGGCCGCCGATCGACGTCGTACGCCGGCCACCCGGGCCCCCGCCCCGCCGCGAAAGCCGTCCACGCGGCCCGGAACAGCGCCGACAGCTCCTCCGCCTCGGCGGGCGGTGTCTGGCCGAACAGCAGCGCGGGCAGCCCGCCGCGCAGGTTCCCGAAGACCAGCGGCACATCGAGCCCGTGGCAGGCCCCGAGCAGCCCGCCCATGCCGGGCGCCGCCCAGACCAGCTCGTACACATGGGCCCGGCCGCCACCCGCGACCTGGGCCTCGGCCAGCTGCAGGGTCGGCATCCGGAAGAGCCAGTCGGAGCGGACCAGCTCGTACAGCCCCGCCGCGTCGAGCCCCGGAACGGCCTTCCGGTACGCCTCCTCGCCGCCCGAGCCGCCTCCGCCTCCCGAGCCGCCGGCGCCCTCCGCGCCGCCCGTTCCGGGCGAGAACGTCCGCAGCGCCGCCGTCGCCCGTTCCTCCGAGAGCTCCCCGCCGAGCGTTCCGTCCAGCGCCATGAAGAGCCGGAACTCGTCCCGCGTATGACCGGCCACCAGCTCGATGTCACGTGCGGCTCCGGCCGCGAGCGCCTCCCAGGGCGCGCGGGGCAACACGTCCCCGTCCACCACGGGCGCCAGCGGGATGGCCGTGTGCGCCAGCACTCCCCACCGGTGCGCGTACCGCTCCATCCGCGCCCCGACCGCGTCCGCCGCCGCGGGCAGCAGCCCCGGCCCGACCGTGGCCAGGTCGTCCACGGTCGGCCGCAGTCCCAGCTCCGCCGCGAACTCCCCGGCGATGTCCGCGGCGAGCGGGGCCGAGAGGAACGGTCCCGGCACACTCTGGGTGACGGCCCGGCGGAAGAGCCCGGCCGCACGCGGCATCGCCAGCAGCGCGGCGAGCGAGCCCGCGCCCGCCGACTCGCCGAAGACGGTGACACGGTCCGGGTCACCGCCGAAGGCACGGATGTTGTCCCGCACCCAGGCGAGCGCGGCGACCTGGTCGAGCAGCCCGCGGTTGGCGGGCGCGCCCTCGATGTGCGCGAACCCCTCGATGCCGAGGCGGTAGTTGAGCGTCACCAGGACGACGCCCTCCGCGGCCAGCCGCCCGCCGTCGTACTCGGGCTGACCCGACATCCCGATGACGTACGCGCCCCCGAACAGCCACACCATCACAGGCAGTCCGGCGCCGGGGCCGGGCTCGGGCGTCCAGACGTTCAGCGTCAGCCAGTCCCCGTCGTCGGCGTCCGGGGGCGCGAGCGCGTCCATGCCGAACGCCGCGGACTGCGGGGGCGGGGTCCCGAACGCGGTCGCCTCCCGTACGCCGTCCCAGCCCCGCGGAGGCCTCGGCGCCCCGAACCGCAGCGCGCCGACGGGCGGTTCGGCGAACGGGATCCCGCGGAACACCGCCGTGCCCGCCCTCCCGGCCTCGCCCCTCAACACCCCGGCCTGCGTGCGGACTTCGGGTCGGTCGACATCCATGGCGGTTCCCTCCTCGGACGGTTCGGGACATCGCGCATCCTCCCGCCCCGCCACCCGGAACTGCCACCGCTTTTGTCACGCCGGGATCGGCGGCACGCACACCGCCACGAAGACGTACGCCGCTCTCCGCGCCGCCTCCAGGGGACCCGAGGTCTATCCCGACCCCACCTGGGCGCCCTACAGTTACCGCCCAGTAATCTCTTCGACCCCCTCCGGCCCCCCACGCCCGTGAGCATGCACCACGAACCATGTCCCGCAGCGCTCCCCTCCGAGAGGAACCCCCCACCCATGACCGGAAGCAGCCTGCAGCGCCTGATCGGTGTGACCGTCGCCGCCACGGCCGCCACCGCGGCCCTGATGAGCCCGGCCTCCGCCGCCACCCCGGCCGCGGCCACCACCCCGGCCACCACCGCGGTGACCGCCGCGGCCGACGTCGACCACGCCACCTGGCAGAACGACTGCCGGGCCGTCATGGCCGAGGCGCTGCCGTACCTGAAGGAACGTATCGCCGGTGCGGCCGAGGGCGAGAAGCAGGCCATCGTCTTCGACATCGACAACACCACGCTGGAGACCGACTTCGGCTTCAGCTACCCCTCGCCGGCCAACGCGCCCGTCCTCGACGTGGCGAGGTACGCGCAGGACCACGGCGTCGCCCTGTTCTTCGTCACGGCCCGCCCGGACATCATCAAGTCGGTGACGGACTACAACCTCAAGCACGTCGGCTACCAGGTCTCCGGCCTGTACGTACGCAGCTTCATCGACCTCTTCAAGGACGTGGCCGCCTACAAGACCGCACAGCGCAAGGCCGTCGAGGCCAAGGGCTACACGATCATCGCGAACATCGGCAACAGCGCCACCGACCTGTCGGGCGGGCACGCCGAGAAGACGTACAAGCTGCCGGACTACGACGGCCAGCTGTCCTGAGGGACGGGGACATGGCGGGGCCCGGGCCGGGTCCCGGACACGCCGATGGGGCCGGTGCTCGAAAGCAC